>JBIJCV010000265.1:0-3452 GCA_044344525.1 Gammaproteobacteria bacterium
AACCGCGTTGGCGGACAGCCAGCCGGCGTTCGGTGTGTGTGAAGTTCAGCATGCGGTGACACTCAGTGTGGCGTCGATACAGAACAGGATGTCGTTGAAGCTGCTGCTCGCAGCTGCCGACTGATAGTCGCCGTTGCCGGCGACGTTCGGGTGATTGCTGGCGTTGCGGCCTTCCAGATAGTTGCCGATATTGCTGCGTGTATCGGTATTCATCGGTGGCTCATCACGCGTCTGGTTGAGCGCGGTGAGACGGCTGCCGGAAAACATCAGCACGCCGGCATACGCACCCGCACCGTTGACGGTCAGGCAGGTGGTGCAGGTGGTGACGGGCGTGGCGTTGGGCTGGAAGTCCAGCGCGACGGCGTAGAACAGGTGGTCTTTCCAGTGCTGCCAGAGCGTGGCCATGGTCGGCGTCCATTCCGGGACGGTGGCGGTATTGCAGGCGGTCAGCACGCCGGCCGAGGTATTGCCGGTCCGGCTGTTCGAATCGTTGACGACGTTGGCTACCCGGCCGCTCAGTGCACCGACCGGTGTGTCGTTGTACTGCGCTGCGGTCCGGTACTCGAGCAGATCCATCGGGGCCGGCCACGGCAGGCGCGGATCGCCGGCACCGCCCGGATTGCGCTTGCCATAGTCGGCAACGCATTTGGCCACCGCGCTGGTCAGGGCAGTGAGTTGTGCCGTCACATCGGTGCGGCGCATGAGGCGGTCCTCGATCTCGCTGCGCGTGATGAAGATCAGCTGATCGTTGACGGTGGCACCACCTGGGTCGGCGTTGATGAAATCGTCGATGGCATCGGCAGCGGCACTCAGGTTGCTGTTGTTGATGCCGGATGCCGCATGGTTGTCCAGATAACCGGCTGCGGTGAAAGTTCCGCCGCACTGTGCGACACCACTGGCCGCCGTGGCGCGCGTCTGTCCGGCAATCGGTGGCCCGGGCGCGATGATCACAGCGACTGGCCGCTCGCTGGCGGTGGTGCCGGCGATCAGGGTGCTGCCGTCAGCGGCGAGCACCCGAAACTGGCCGCTTGAGTCCGGGTTCAGCAGTTGTGGTTCGTTGGCGCCGGCGGCTTTCCAGGCGCCAGACACCGCATACCAGAGGCATTCGCCGCCCTTGCTGCGGCCGGGGTCAATGCCGATAGTGCGCCAGGGAAAGCGGCCGAGCATGCTGCGATAACGGGCGCCGCAATTCGTTTCGTGGGCTTCGCCTTCGGCTGTGCTCCCCGTGGCGTTGATATCCGGGCAGGGCAGAAAGCCGAATTTTCCAGGGTGTGCCGCATCGTAGGTGACGATGTAGCCGAGCAGGGCTTCTTTGGCCTCGGCGAGCGCCGCAGCGTTGGCTTTCGTGCGCGAGGCCGAGGCCAGTTGACCGTTGATGTTGCGCGAGAACAGCGCGACACCGCCGAGCACCAGCAGCAGCAGCATGATCAGCAGGGCAGCGCCCTGTTGCCGGTCGTGCGCGGAAATGCGGGCCATGTCGCGCACTGGCCTGTATCAGGGCGTCCAGCGCTGGCCGGGCTTCAGTTTGACGCTGCGGCCATCGGCCGGGGCCACCAGGGTCACGACATTGTGACTGTCGGGGCCGCGACGCACCTGCACCGGGGCCTTGTCGTCACCGGCCCGAGCCTGATGCCCGTTGATCCAGACCACGTCAGGTCCGCCACTGCGTTTGAGTACGCCGGTCAGAATCACATGACTGGCAGCCGGCAAGCGGAGCCCGGCATCCGGAGCGCCCGGAGCGGAATGCGCAGGTCGGCTGGCATCCAGTTCACGTCGCTGTTCCGGTGTCAGGAACAAACGGCCCAGACCCGGTGAAACCTGCTGGTCCAGCGCAACAGCTGGCCTGCTGCTGCCGAGCATGCCGATCATCAGGCTGAGCGCGCACAGGGCAGGCAACAGCCTGGCGTATCGTCGGGAAGCGTGCGGATCTGTGACCTGCATGATCATTCCTCGTGGTTGACTGCCGCGACGCTGCTGCTGGCAGGGATCGAGAACCAGGTCAGCTCGCAGCTGCCGGTGATGTTGGCCTGATCGCTGGCCGGTCCGGTGTCGCGTGCGAGCCGATCAAGCTGGCAGGAGCGGACGTGAAACAGCCCCGCTGAGCTGGCCAGGCTGTCGATCAGGCGCAGCAGGTCCATTTCATGCACCAGACCCAGCTGTATATCCATCGGACTGCTGATCACCGGCGCGGTCATGCCGTTTACGAGATACGGTGCTTCGAAAGCCTCCTGGGGGCGGGCCGAGTAGCGCATGTACGGCAGGCCCAGGGACTCGGTACTGGTGCGGATCGACTGTACCCACTGGAGTCGCTGTTCAGGGCCGACGATACGGTCGGTGGTCAGCTGCTGATAGATCGCCGAGTACTGTTCACGTGCCTCACGCCGGCTGATCAGTTCCTTGCGCTCCTGCTCGATGCTCGCCAGTTCCTGACGTTCCGTCTCGAGCGTGTTGGTCAGTCGCGTGCGATACATCGTCGTGGTACCCCACAGCGCCGTACCGACCAGCAGGCAGAGCGCCGGCAGCAGCATGCCCTGACGCAGAAATACCCAGTCCGGATCAGGCTTGATCATTGCCGGTCCTCATGACGATATCGATGGCGAACGTGGCTTCCACGGCCTTGTTTGCCTGTGAAATCTCGCCGGTCAGCGTTGAGCCTGGACGGATGTCCAACGGCTGCTGTCTGGCGTTTACCGAGCTGACGCGCGGGTCGCTGCGCAGACTGTTGATGAAGCTGTCAACTTCGGCAAAGGCCAGCGGGTAGTTGCGGTCAAACGGTTCAACCCGTCCGCGCACCGTGACGCGGATGCGGCTGTCATCCGGCATGTTGCTGGCCATCTCGCCAGCGGATTCCGCGTCCGGTTCTGCTGCGGCATCACTGCTCTCCTCGGCATCCGTTTCCGCAGCGGGCGTGATCGCTGCGAGCGGCGACCAGCCGATGGCATCGATCTGCAGGCGCGGCTGCCGTTCAACGGCCTGGCTGATCAGCGCGAAGATCTCGCGTGGCTCGGTGCGGTTGGCCACAAGGGCCTGCCAGGCGCTGACCACCCGTTGCATCTGCAGCGGATCGATGGCGCTGTCGGACTGATATTCAGAGTGGGTCTGTACGCCTGCCGTGACGGTGTCCAGCGAGTTGCTGACATCGCGGGTCTGCAGATTGGTATCCAGCAGCGACAGACCATTCCAGGTGCCGGCTAGCAGTGCCGCCGTCCCAAGTACCAGGCAGGCTGCCTGCGCATACTTGCGGAGCTGCCCGAGCTGGAAATAGCGCCGTCCGGCAGCCGGCAGGTAGTTGCCCATAGGCGCATGCCTGCGCATGGCTTCGATGAACAGCAGATCGGCCTGACCTGGCTCCAGCCGGGTGTGAATGCCGAGTGCGCCGGATATGCTGTCCAGGCTGACCGGGTGCAGATGAAAACCTTCATGCCCACTGCCATCTGCCGTCACGTCCTCGG
>JBIJCV010000107.1:0-6083 GCA_044344525.1 Gammaproteobacteria bacterium
AGCATTACTACGGTACCGGTGTGGTGGTGGATGCAGAACGGGGCTATGTGGTTGTGGATCGCAATACGATTCCAGAAGCCATGGGCGATGTGCGCATCACTTTCGGGGGCGCGCTCGAGATACCGGCACGCGTGGCCTTTGTACATCCCCTGCACAACCTTGCGCTGGTGGTCTACGACCCGGCGTTGATCGGCGACACGCCGGTGGAGTCCGTGCGCCTGACGAGCACTTTGCCGGATCCGGGCGATGAGTTGTGGGTGATCGGTCTGCGTGGCGGTGACAAGCTGGTTGCGCAGCCGACGACATTCTCGTCAGTGGAGCCGGTTGGCTACCCGCTGTCGCGCACGATGCGGTTTCGAGAGAGCAATCTGGAAACCATCGCGCTGGTCAGCCCGCCCCGCGATATCGATGGCGTGGTGACCAACCGCCGGGGTGAGGTGGTATCGCTCTGGTCCAGCTTTGCATGGCAGGGAAATGGCCAGCTGCGACAGGAAAATCGCGGCATGCCCGCTGAGCATGTCAGCGAGTTGCTCGATCTTGCCCGCAGTGGCCGCATGCTGCATTCGCTGGAAGTGGAATGGGCGCAAATGCCGCTCGCTGCTGCGCGTCGCCTGGGATTGCCTGCGGAGTGGGCGCAGCGCATTGCCGCCCATGACCCTGAACGTCGCCAGATCCTCAGCGTTACGCGCACGGTGGCCGGATCGCCGGCGGCGGCGCAGCTGCAGCCCGGTGATCTGTTGCTGACCATCGATGGCGTTCCGGTAACGCGCTTTCGCGAGGTCGAGAGACTCGCGCAGAGGCCGACGGTCGTGCTGGAGGTGCTCCGCAACAGTGAGGCGCTCAGTCTCGAAGTGGCCACGGTGGCACTCGATGGTACCGGCATACGTCGTGCGCTGCTCTGGGCCGGTGCCTTGCTGCAAGCGCCATACCGGGACATGGCGGCACAGCGCGGGGTCGAACCGACCGGTGTGTATGTTTCCTACTTTGCCTTTGGTTCGCCGGCTTCGCGCTATGGCCTGTTTGCCGGACGGCGCATCACTGCCGTGGACGGTACCGTCATCGCCGATCTTGACCAGTTCATTGCAGTCGTGAGCGGCAAGCGTCACAGGGACTCGGTGCGCCTCACGACCATTACCTGGAATGGGCAGGTCGAAGTGCTGACGCTCAGGCTGGATGACACGTACTGGCCGTCATGCCAGATCGTCTGGCGTGACGGCCAGTGGTGGCGTGAAGCCCGGCTACAGTGACGCGTCGGGCTTCAGGTCGCCAAACTTTGCGCGCCAATCGGTCATTGGCGTACCGGGAACCGTATTGGTCTCGAAGGTACGGTTGAGCGCTGCGGGATACTTGAGCGCCTGCACACAGATTGTGGCGACGTCGGCACGTGCAATCGTGCTCTGCCCCGTGACCTTGTCGCCCTGCTCGAAAACAAATGTGCTCTCGCCTGGTTTGGCGTTGCTCAGTCCACCTGGACGGATGATCGTGTAGGGCACACCGCTGGCCCGCAACGCGTCTTCACCCTTGAGCTTCCAGATCAGCACGTCACCGAACATCCGGTTCAGGGGGTGATCCTTCTGGGTAACCGCACGCGATGAAACGAGGACGAACTGCTTGACGCCTGCCGCTGATGCAGCTGCCGCCAGATTCCGTACGCCCTCATAGTCGATGACTTCGGGCCGGGACGGGCCTTTTGCCCCCTTGGCGCCAATTGCCGAGATCACCGCGTCTGCACCCTGCATGGCAGGTGCCAGTGTCGCGGGGGCGGTGACATCGCCGGTCACATAAGTCACCTGGTCGCCGAGAGCGGCCCTGGCCTTCACCGGGTCACGTACCAGCGCACGCACCGTGTAGCCTTCGGCCAGCAACTGGGTGACAACCGCGCTGCCGGTACGACCGGTGGCGCCGGCTACCAGCACGGTCTTCGGTGCTGCAGACAGGCTGGCAGTGCCGGTTGTGCAGGCGGTCAGGGCCAACATGCAGGTGCCGATCAGGGCGCTTCTTCTGGTCGCGAACATGGGCTGGTTCTCCATTGAATGTGTCGGCGAGCATACCCAAGGGCGACAGGCTGCGCGAGTCCGGCAGACGCAGGTATCATCAGCGCATGAAACAGCGAACACTCGCCAATACCGGTGAATCAGTATCTGCGCTCGGCCTCGGCTGCATGGGCATGGTGGGCTGGTACGGCCAGCGGGACGATGCCGAGGCGCGGGCGACCATTCATCGAGCCCTGGATCTGGGCATCAATCATCTGGACACGGCTGCCGTCTACCAGGATGGCGCCAATGAGCGCTTTGTGGGCGAGGCGATCCGCGGGCGTCGCGACGAGGTGTTCATCGCGACAAAGTGCGGCCTGGCACGTACACCAGACGGGAAAATTGCTGCAGACAACCGTGCTGCCACGATCCGTTCTTCCTGCGACCAGAGCCTGCAGCGGCTTGGCGTCGAGCAGATCGATCTGTTTTACCTCCACCGCATTGACCCCCAAGTCCCGATTGAAGACTCGATGGGCGTGATGGCTGACCTGGTACGGGCCGGCAAGATCCGCTTTGCAGGGGTCTCGGAAGCGGGTCCGGAGACCCTGCGCCGCGCCCATCGGACGCATCCGGTCACCGCCCTGCAGAGCGAGCTGTCGCCATGGACACGCAATTCATGCCGCGCGGCACTCGACACCTGCAGGGAACTCGGGGTCGCGTTTGTTGCCTACAGTCCGCTGGGACGCGGTTTCCTGACCGGCACCATCAGCAGTGCCGAGGATTTTGCCGAAGGCGATACACGGCGCATGTTCCCGCGCTTTCAGGCCGATAACCTGCGCCACAACCTCGCCGCGGCTGACCGCTTGCGGAAGTTGGCGCACGATATCGGCTGCACGCCAGCCCAGCTTTCGCTGGCCTGGGTGCTTGCCCAGTGGCAGGGTGTGTTGCCGATTCCGGGCACCAAGAAACGCCGCTATCTCGACGAGAATGCTGCAGCTGCCGACCTGCAGTTGTCAGCTGCACAGCTGGCAGCAGTTGCCGCTGCGATCCCGGACGATCTGGTGCATGGCGAGCGTTATCCGGATGGCATGCTGGGGACCCTTAATGTCTGAATCCAGGCTGTTCAGCCGGCGGTTTTTTGTGCTCATCCTGTTGTTGCCGCTGCTGTCTGGCGGCTGTGCGCTGTTCAAGAGCAAGCTGGAGCCACCGAAGGTCACGCTTCAGGGCGTCACGCTGGAGAAGATGGAGCGCAACAGCCAGATCCTGCGCTGTCGGCTGTTGCTTGAGAATCCGAACAACGAGGATCTCAGGGTGGTTGGCGGCAAGGTCCGACTGGAGCTTGATGGCGTCTCCGCCGGGAAAGGTGAAACGATTGAAGGCTTTGTACTGCCGGCGCTGGACACGAAGGAAGTGGATCTGCGTGTAACGCTGGATCTGCTCTCGTCGTTGACGGGTGCTTTTCGTTCGCTGGGTTCCGGAAAGCCGGAGCTTGAATATACCTTGCAGGGATATGTTGATCTGGATGTAAAGGCGCTTGGGCGACTGCCGTTCAAGACAAAGGGCACGCTCAAGCCCGAGGATCTGCTGCGGCATGCGCCGGGCTTGTTGCGTTCAATACCGGGGAAGGAGTGACGACCATGACCACACTGAGTGAAAAGATCGCCGGCGAGCGTCGCCGCCTGAAGTCCGTACGCCAGCTGTTGACCACCGCAGTGGCGCGCAAGTCCGGCGGTAACCCGTCGTTTGTGCCGTTTTACCTCGCGCTTGGTGACTATATGGAAACGGCCATGGATCGTCTCCATGCCCAGGACGTGAAGATGGGCGACATGATCCGTCGCAAGCTTGTAACCCTGGATGACAATGCCAGACTGGCGCTTGATGAACTGCACGAGCGACTGACCGGCAATCAGGCCTACCTGACGGTTTTCTCTGCGGCGAAAGATGCACTGCAGAGCGAGGGCGCTGATGCACTGGAGCGCTTTGAGCAGGCAAGTGCGGCCTACACGGCCTATATCATGGCCAATATGGGCCATCACGGCAGGACGACTGAGCTGGCGGCAAAGCTGTTCAGTGATGCTGACTGGGCGTATATGGCCGGCGTCACCGAGGCAGAGACTGCCTTGGAGCAGGAGCTCTACGCCAGGGTTTTTGCATTGTTGCCGGCAGCACTGGCCGATCTGCAGCCGGTAGCCGTCTGAAGCGATTGCAGCAGCGACTGGAGTTGGCGGCAATGCAGCTGCGGCTTATCCCCCTCGTTGCGTTTCTGGTGACACTGCCGGCGATCGCGGTACGCGCGGACACGCGTGTCGGTGACAGCATCGTCATCAGCCACGCCGTCATGGATGACCTCTATGCCATTGGCGGCAGACTGCAGATCGATGGCTCTGTTGACGGCGATGCGGTGCTCGCTGCCGGTACCGTGGCCGTCGCAGGCAATATTGAAGGTGATGTCAGTGCCGGCGGCGGCCAGATCGATATTTCCGGCGGTGTGGGTAATGACCTGCGGGCAGCGGGTGGCAACGTTACGCTGCGCGGCTTTGTCACCGACCATGCGGCGATCGTCGGCGGTGCGGTAAATATCGCCGAGGGTAGCGCGATTGCCGGACGCACCTGGATTGCAGCCGGTACGCTGGAGATGGCCGGCCAGATCGGCGCTGACCTGCGGGTGTTTGCCCGGACCGCAGTCATCAGCGGCCAGGTTCAGGGCAATGTCGAGATTACGGCCCGCGAGATCCGCATCGAACCGGGCGCCGTCATCGGTGGTCATCTGGTCTGGCACAGCGAGCAACCGCCGCTGATTGCCGAAGATGCGCTGATACTGGGCGATGTGGCGGGTGCGGCAGCGCCAATCGATGAACTGCCAGAAGCCGCAGGATCTGCGCTCGACGGTTGGGCACTCGGTGTTGCCATCCTGGTTGCCGCCGCCGGTGTGTTCTGGCTGAGTCCCTCCCTCGTCGTGCGTTCGGGCGCGTTGTTGCATGCCTCACCCGTGCGCACGCTGGGCATCGGAGCCGTCGCGATCGTGCTGACTCCACTGCTGATCGTCGTGCTGTTCTTGTCAGTGATTGGCTGGCTGCTCGGCCTGCTGCTGCTGGCGGCCTATGTGCTGTCAGTGCTGCTGGCCGGGTTGCTGGGCTTGCTGATGCTGGTGCAGTTGATCCGGATCCGGACCCGGGTTGCGGCTCAGGCGCCGGTACCGCCCACCGGGCGCAGTGTCGGCTGGCGGGCGCTTCTGCTGCTGCTGCCGGTGACGGTATTCGCACTGGTTCTGCAGTCGGTGCCGATTCTCGGCACGCTGTTCTCGCTGCTGGTTCTGCTGGCCGGATTCGGTGCGCTCGCCTCGCTGGTCATTCGGCGCGAGTCTCCCGCCACATAACTTTTTACCCAGGCCGAGAACTGTTCGGCCGGCATTGGCTTGCTGATCAGAAAGCCCTGCGCCTGCTCGCAGCCGTTTTCTGCCAGCCATTCCAGCCCGCCTTGCGTCTCGACACCCTCGGCGGTTACCTGCAAGCCGAGGTTGTGCGCCAGATTGATTGCCGCACCCACAATTGCCACATCATCCGTATCACCCGGCAGATTGGTGACAAAAGACCGGTCGATCTTGAGTTCATCCACCGGCAGGTGCTTGATCAGCGACAAGGACGAATAGCCGGTGCCAAAGTCATCCACGGCGATCCGGATGCCCAGGTCGCGCAGGCATTCGAGTATCAGCGTGGCATGCTTGAAGTCGAGCACCACCGCCTCTTCGGTGATTTCCAGCACCAGGTTGCCTGCCGGAAGGTCGTGGTTGCGCAGCAGTTCAAGGACATAGCACGGCAGGTTCTTGTCCTGCAGGTCGCGGCTCGACAGGTTGACCGATATCGGCAGGTCCAGCCCTTCTTCCAGCCACAGGCGACATTCACGGATTGCAGTCGCGAGCGCCCAGTTGGTAATCAGCGAGATGTTGCCGGATTTTTCCGCGATCGGAATGAACTGGTCGGGAGTCAGAAATCCGAATGTCGGATGCTGCCAGCGCACCAGGGCTTCGGCGCCACACACCCGGCCATCGGAGAGGCGCACCTTCGGCTGCAGGTAGAGCCGGAACTCATCGTGTCGGGCGGCTTTGCGCAG
>JBIJCV010000108.1:0-6061 GCA_044344525.1 Gammaproteobacteria bacterium
TGCACGTGTTCCTGGTCGAGCGTGCCGTGACTGCGCAGATAGCTGAACGCGCTGTCGGGCAGGCCGAGTTTGCTCTGGATGGCATCCGCACCGCGCAGGGCAAGCGCCGCACTGCTGCCCTCAAGCACGAAAACCATACCGAAGAAGCTGATCGGGTTGCCGCGCATGATCGTGTCCCAGGCATAGGCCACCATCGCCTCGGTCTCGACATTGGGCATGGAGCGGGCAGCTGCGTGCCGATCACCACCGGCTGCTTCGATGTCGTTGAGGATCCATTCGTCGTGACCGGTCTCCTCTTCCAGATAGTGCAGGAGGTTGTTGAGCAGACCGGCGTGCCGGTCCGGCAGGCGGCTGCCGAGGGCCATCAGCAGGGGCATGGTGTGCCGCACGTGATGCCAGGCCTGGCCGAGGAAGGCGAGGTACTGTGCATGGCTGATTTCGCCGGCGAACGCCGCCTTGATGATCGGTGCCGTGAGCAGGAAATCCCGGTCGGCCGTCGTGACGGCTTGCAGTTCGTCGTAGAAGGACGGGTGCGCGGTGCGCGGACTGGCTTTGTTCATCAGGTCGTGGCCTCTGTTGCGGTCGGCTTTGGATACAGGGATTCCAGCGTTCGGGCATGGAGTTTCAGGATGTGCGCCCGCCGTGGGCGGCCATTGGCAGTCAGCAGACCGCTGGCAAAGGTGAAAGGCGTCGCGACCACTGCCCACTGACGCAACTGTGCGTAGTCGGGCAGGCGGGCGTTGGCCCGTGCGACGGCGGCCGCGATCTGCGCACTGGTGGCTGTGCTGATCGGACTGATCAGGGCGCTCAGATAAGGTCGCGCTTCGCCACAGACCACAGCCATGCCGATGACCGGCTCGGTTTGCAGTTCGCGCTCCACCCATTCCGGCGAGATATTGCGTCCCAGGCTGGTGATGATCAGGTTCTTGAGACGGCCGCGCACGTAGACAAAGCCGTCGGCATCGATCTCGCCAAGATCACCGGTGGCAATTTCGCCCGCAGTGGTGCCTGCGAGGCCGGCGTCGCCCAGATAGCCCGACATCAGCGGTCCGCTGACCATGATCTGCTGCTGCTCATCGAGGCGCACGCGGACATGGGGCAGGGGGCGGCCGACACTGCCGGGCCGGCTTGCGGCTGGTGTATTCACGCACACGACCGAGCCGCACTCGCTGAGTCCGTAGCCCTCGAAAACCGGCAGACCGACTCGCGCGGCGCTGGCCAGCAGTTCAGGCGCGACACTGGCCCCGCCCACGGCGATGAAGCGCAGGCTGGCGGGTGGTTGCCAGCCCTGTTCTGCCGCCATCACCAGTACGCGCAGCAACTCCGGGACCAGAATCAGGCTGGACGGCTCGTGCGCGCTGATCGTTGCGATCAGCTTGCGCGGTTCCAGTCCACCGTAACTCATGCCGGTGGTGCTCAACGCGGGCATGACGCAGCAGGCTCCACTGCGCAGCGCTGCATGGATACCGCCCACGTTCTCCAGCAGGGTTGCGAGCGGCAGCAGACACAGATGTCGTGTCAGTCCGAGTTCGGCAGTTGCGTTGGCCAGCGAGGTGGCAACCGATTCCAGGCTCAGTGCGGACAGGCAGACACCTTTGGGTGCCGCCGTGCTGCCCGAGGTGTAGGTGATCTTGATGGTGCCGGGCGGTACCGGCCGGGCTGGCGGTGCGCTGTGCCGGCGATACAGATGCAGGCCGGTCTGTGGCGAAATGCCAGCCGCTACAAAATCTGCGGCGAGCTGACTGGCGCGTTCCGGCTGGTCGGTCAGCAGCGTGTCGATGCCGGCATCAGTGATGGCATGTTGCAGCTGTTCAACGCTGAAAAATCCCGGCAGCGGCACGTTGAGCAGGCCAGCCCGGTGCAGGCCGAGATCGCTGAGCGCCCAGCCGCAGCCGTTGTCGGCCAGCAACGCAAAGCGCTGACCACCGGACTGTTGCAGCCAGGCCTGTTCGGCATCCAGCAGTGACTCGAGTTCGGCGTAACTGATGACGCGGTGCGCATCCGCCAGGGCTGCCCGATCCGATGCAGCAGCTGCCGGCGGATACAGCATCAATGATGGACGCGGTGCCGCGGCGACAGATGCAGGCCGTCCGGCAGGTAACCGGCCATCACGCGCGGGTCATTGCGGTAGTAGGCGCCCCAGGCATCGTTGCCCGAGGTCACTCTGGCGCTGTCAGCAACAGCCAGTTCGATCAGTTCGGCGCCCACGCTCTCCAGCACGTTTCTGACCATGCTGGTGCCGGTGAAAACCACCCAGGTATAGCCACGATCGATCAGGTAGCGCGGCAGCAGACTGACCAGATGACGTGCCTGCCGGCAGCCGTTGCTGGCGAGGTTGCCGATCTCGATGATCTGTCGGCGCTCGACCGGTCGGTTGAGTTTGGCTTCCAGCATCACCTCTACCGGCTGGTCCAGATATTGCTCCAGGAACAGGCGCTCCTGTTGCGCAATTCTGTAGCCGGCAACAGCACGCAGTTCGCCGTTGGTATTGCGCATGCCGAGCAGATCCGGCATGAATGAGCCGATCTGCGCGCCATGCTTGTCCTTGAAGGCGGCGGCGACAAAGTCTTCGAGTTCGCCGCGTACAGGCGCGCCGCGGGGTACTTGCTGCAGGGCAAACGGGGTGTGGGTGTATTCCATTACCAAGGGTTCCATCCTTCACATAATAAGGGCATTTACGCGCCCTTGCTGCCAGCACACTGGCCATCTGCAACTTTCGACGTTGGCGGCGAGGGAAATCAATCGCTGGCCATGCCGATTGATTTCTGCTGGTGCTGGCGTCCAATGTGCTAACCGCACCATGCGAGCGTGACCAGAACCGTGATGGAGTCGACAGAACTCGTAGCTGCGATGCTCAAAGGCGATGAACGCGCGTTCACGGCCTTTTTCGACAGCTATTTTCCGCGCGTTTACCGGTTTGCGCTGCCGCGCCTGGGCGGCGACGCGGATGCCACGGCCGAAGTCGTGCAGGCCACGCTGGTCAAAGCCATGCGCAAGCTGGCCGATTTTCGCGGCGATGCCTCGTTGTTTACCTGGGTCTGCCAGATCTGCCGGCACGAAGTCGTGGACTGGCTGCGGGCCGAGCGCCGCCATTCGGACAAGGTGGTGCTCATGGAGGACAGCCCGGAACTCAAAGCGGCGGTCGAGGCAATTGCGGCACCGCATATGGAAGAACCGGCCAATCGCTACAGCGCGGCCGAGACACGCCGCCTGGTGCGCTCGGTTCTCGATCGTCTGCCGCCACGCTATGGCGATGCGCTGGAGATGAAATACGTCGAAGGCCTGTCGGTGGAAGAGATCGGTGTAGAGCTGGGTATCGGTACGACCGCGACACAGTCGTTGCTGGCGCGGGCGCGGGTGGCATTTCGCGATGCACTGGAAGCGGTATTTGGTGCCGCGGCACAGGATGTACTGGCGAGCCTGTCCTAGGCAGGCCCGTTACGGAGGTTGATGAAGATGATGGACAAGAATGATGCAGAGATGCGGCCCGGCGAAGAAGCGTCGCTGGCCGCGCTGTTGCGCGATGTCGGACCACGCGCAGAGCCACCGCCGGAGGTAGCGCGGCAGATACGCGCCGCTGTTGCCGCCGAGTGGCGGACGATGGTAGCCGCGCGGCAACCCTGGCCGGTAGCCCGGTCGTCCGTTCGTCGCGGGCCAGCGCTGGCGCTGGCAGCGAGCGTCGCTGTTGCGGCCATCGGCGCCTGGTTTGCCTTGCCCCTGCTGAATCAGCCGGCAGCTCCGCTGGCGACACTGAGCCGTGTCAGTGGTGCAGTCGAAACCGGTTCTGGTGGCGACTGGCAGCCGGCGGCCGTGCGGCAGACGCTGACGGCAGGGCAGGGACTCGTCACCGGTCCACAGGGCCGGGCGGCTCTGCGGCTGGGTAAGGACATCACCCTGCGGCTGGATACCGATACGCGCATTGCGCTGCTGACACCGGAACGGATTGTGGTCACGCGCGGCGCTGTCTATCTGGATGCGGGTTCGCACAGTGACAGCCCCGCTGCGCTGGTGATCGAGTCGCGCTTTGGCACCACCCGGCACCTGGGTACGCAATATGAAGTACGGGTCGCTCCGGAAGCGATGCTGGTCAGTGTTCGCGAGGGCCGCGTTGAGGTGTCCGGTACCGGGCTTGCCACGCAGGCGACAGCCGGTGAACAGCTGCTGCTGAAGGCCAACGGCAGCATGCAGCGCCATACTGTGGAGCGTACTGCAGCGCTCTGGGACTGGACGCAGGAGGTGACGCCGCCCTTTGCGATCGAGCAACGCACGCTGCCGGAGTTCCTGGTCTGGGTCTCGCGTGAGACCGGACGGGATCTGGAGTTCACATCGCCACAGCTGCAGTCCTCGGCGGCAGAGATCGTGCTGCGTGGCTCGATTGCCGGCCTGCGACCGGAGACCGCGCTGGCCGCAGTGATGGCCACCACGCCGCTGGACTACACGGCCGATCAGCGACGGATCACCGTTCAGGCGCGTACTCGATAGTAATCAGCTACCGGCTGGCTGAAACTCGCGTGCTAACATCACCGCGCCTTCGCTCGGGGCTGCGGCGCTCTTATTGGCATGTCTGGTTTTTTCCTGTTGCAACCGGTGCTGCGTCATCTGTTGCGGATTTGTTCTGTCCTGCTTGTCGCGGTCGGTCTCGGCCTCGCGTCCTTGTCCCTGTCGCCGGCATATGCAGCAGACAGCTATGCAGGCCGCTCCGTCAGCGAGGTGCTGCGCGAGTGGCAGGGCCGCGGCCTGACCCTGATCTACAACGATCAACTCGTGTCCCCTGCGATGCGCGTGCAACAGGAACCCGCCGCTGCCACGGGCGTTGCGCTGCTCACTGAAATCCTCGCGCCGCACGGTCTCAAGCTGCAGTCGGTGGGTCCGGACGCGTGGTCTGTGGTGGCCGCACCGAAGCCTGGCAAGGCGGTCGCGCCGCGTGCTGCGGGGCTCGATACGATCGTGGTCACCGCCAGCCGTTACGTGCTGGCCAGCGAAGAGATTGGTGTCAGTACCCTGCTGGTGCAGGACGAACTGCGTGCCCTGCCCAAGCTGGCCGATGAAAGCCTGCGCGCCGTACACCGCCTGCCCGGTGCGGCCAGCAACGGAATTTCCGGTCTGGCGCATATCCGTGGCGGCGAGGAGAACGAAACCGGCATCGTGCTCGACGGGATGGCGCTGTCAGAGCCGTTCCATCTGAAGAACTTTTTCAGTCCGGTCAGCGTGCTCGATGCCGAAATCGTCGGCGCCATGGATGTCTATGCCGGCGGTTTTCCGGTCAACTACGGTGACCGGATGAGCGCGGCGATCGATGTGCGCTCGGTGGTCCCGCCGGTCGAAGGCATGCGTGTGATCGGCGCGTCGCTCTATCACACCAATGGCCTGGCCGGTGGCAGCTTCGATGACGCCCGCGGGCGCTGGGTGCTGTCTGGCCGGCGCAGCAATCTCGCCGATGCGATCAATCTGGTCAACAGCAATCTCGGCGAACCCAAGTATCTGGATTCCTTCTCGAAGGTCGAATACGACTTTTCGGAAGCCACCACCGGTGCGCTGCATCTGCTGGTCGCCAATGATCATCTCAGGGTCAACAACTCGCAAGAGACGGAGTCTTCCAAGGTCGGCGACAACAGTGCCTATATCTGGGGCACGGCCGAGCATCGCTGGTCGGAACAGCTTTCGGGGAAAGCGCTGTTGTCTTACACGAATGTGGACAACGATCGTGACGGTACTGTTGAAGATCCCGGCAAGCGTTCGGGCTTCGTGCACGATCACCGGAGCTTCAATGCGACCAGTCTGAAGCTGGAATTGCAGCAGGGCGATGACGAACTGCTGTTTCGTTACGGCCTGGATCTCGGGCTGCTCAGCGCGCACTACGCATATGCCAGCAGTCTGGATGTGTCTGCGGGTGAGCCCTTTCCGGATTCACCACCGAGCCTGACCGTCCGGGAGGCAAATCTGCAGCCTGATGGCAGCCAGCAGGGCGCCTTCGTCAGCGGTCGATGGCGCATGACCGACCGCCTGACCGGTGAGCTTGGCATGCGCTGGGACAATCAGACCTGGGACAAGGTGGATGGCG
>JBIJCV010000110.1:0-5975 GCA_044344525.1 Gammaproteobacteria bacterium
CACCAGTGCAAAGGGCATCGGAAAAAATCCGGCCGACTGATAGAAGTTATCCTTGGGATGTACGCGATGAAAGGGCTCGTTCCGCGTACTGAGCGGACGACGGAAGCGATCGAACAATGAAAACAGATCAAAAAACGGCATGGCATCGAAACCCCGCTGCCTGAAGCAAACGATAACGGCAAGCCGTCATTCTGACATAGAGACGTTGGATAACGCATTGTCGCCAAGTCTACCGGCACCTGAGCAGGTGGTACTGGCGCTGGCGGAACCGGTGCCATGTACCTTTGCATTCCGCGCCACGTGGCCATCCAGCTCGGCCTGAAAGGGTCATGGTGACGAACCGGGTTTGTGCAAAATCGCCTCGATCGGCCTGGATTCCGGATTTGCCCGGGCAAGCCACGCGGCGTAGATTGCCGCAATGACGATCGACATCGACAAACTCCTCGCTCTGCCACCGGCTGAACGCGCCCGGCTGGCGCAGATCCTCTGGAACAGCATTCCCGATAGCGCGGATCCGGATATGCTCCCCGTCTCGGACGCGGAACTCTTTGAACTCAAGCGGCGACTGGCCGAGTACCCCCAAGATGACGTCGAAGGCCGCCCCGTTAACGAAGTACTGACCGAGCTTCGCCATGACCTATGCAGAGGCGCCTGAGGCTGCGGCCGAAGGCCCGGCGCGATATCCTTGCCGCAATACGGTGGTATGAATCCGAGCGGGTGGGACTCGGCCCTGAATTTCTCGCCGACATCGACGTCCTGTTTCATCGCATCTGTGACACACCCACACACTATGCGGTTGTGGTCGAGGCAACACGACGTGCGCTGATGATTCGCTTTCCCTATGCCATCTACTTTCGCGCTGGCACCAGTACGATCGATGTCATAGGCGTTCTTCATACGAGCCGTGACCCACGAAGATGGCAGGCACGTGAGCCGGAAGAACGCTATGCGCAGGACCGTCTCGCGGCCTGAGAGGATCGTGGTGACCAACCCGGTTTGCGCAATACCGCACACCCCGATGATCGCAACTACCCCACCCGCATCGACAACCGTCTCTCAAGCCGCCACAGCGAGAAGCCCAGCCACACGCTGAGCGCCGACAGCAGCGCGAGATGCGCAAGGCTCGCCTGCACCAGCGGCACCAGCACACCAACCGTGATGCCTGCCACGGACAGCGAAACGAAGGACTGCATTGAAGCGGCAGAGCCCCGCGCCTTTGGAAACAGATCGAGCATCCGCAGTGTCAGCACCGGGAATACGAGCTGGGTGGCGATGCCCGACAGGAACAGGGCGGCCTGCTGCAGCCAGATCGGCACCTCCGCAAATTGCCAGTGCAGCAGCAGCCGCAGCGTGCAGGTGATGACGATCAGCGCAAAGCCGAAGCCTGCCTGCCGCATCGGCGGCATACGCCCTGCCAGCTGACCCGACAGCGTCGCGCCCACTGTAAAACCGGCGATTACCGGCAGAAACAGCCAGATGAACTGGGTCTCGCTGAGCTGCCAGTGATCGAGAATCAGTGCCGGTGCGGCGCCGATATAGCAGAACACGCCCAGAAAATTGAAGCTCGCAGCCAGCGCCAGCAACAGGAACTGCCGGTCACGGATGATGCGAAATGCACCTTCTGCAAGCGTACGCAATGAAAACGGTACACGGTGCTCCGGTGCGTGCGTTTCCGGCAAGCGGGTATGCGTAGCGATCACCATCGTCAGGCCAAACAGCGCGAGGAACGCAAACACCGCACGCCAGCCCAGAACCACGTGAATCCACCCACCCACAACCGGTGCCAGCGCCGGTGCCACACCAAAGATCAGCGTCACCAGACTCATGAGTCGCTGCGCCTCTGGACCTTCGTACAGGTCGCGCACGATTGCGCGCCCGACCACCATGCCGGCACCGGCCGTCGCGCCCTGCAGGGCACGGAATACCAGCAGCGAAGCGAAGTTCGGCGCCAGCACGCAAGCCAGCGAGCCCAGCGTATAGACACCCAGCCCCCAGATGATCACTGGTCGTCGGCCCAGCGCATCAGACAGCGGGCCGTGAAACAGGGCGGTGACCGCATACGGCAGCATGTAGGCCGTGAGCGTCTGCTGCATCTGCAGGCGGGACACACCCAGATCGGCTTCCATCGCCCGGAATGACGGAAAGAAGGTATCGATGGAGAACGGGCTGACCATCGAAAGGCCAGCAAGCAGCACGGCGAGTCCGAACCCCGCCAACCGGTCTTTCACCGGAACAGACGTCCGAGCAGAATCTTGATCAGATGCAGCAGGTTGTTGCTGGTCCAGTAGAGCACCATGCCAGCCGGGAAGGTGTAGAGCAGCACGAAAAACAACGCCGCCATCGCATACAGGCGCAGCCGCTGGCCGGCCAGCAATTCCGGCGACAGTGAAGCTTCCTCCTGCAGACGGGCAGCCGCAATCGTGAAGAGCGTCATCAGCACCGGCAGGAAATTCAGATAGCCACCAAAAAACGGCAGCACACCCGGCAGGGCCATCGCCCGGTCCGGCAGCGACAGATCCTGCACCCAGAGAAACCCTGCACCGCGCAACCCGAAATTCTCGCCCAGCATGTCGAATGCGGCGATGAAGACCGGAATCTGGATCAGGAAACCGGCCAGGCTCTTCAGCGTATAGAACTGGCTGACACCGTGCTGCGCATAGACTGCCAGCGTACGGCGATGCGCCTCCTCGCCCTTGAACTCGCGCTTGATCGCTGCAAGGGCCGGCTGCAGCAGGCTCTGCGTGCGGTTGACATCGGCCTGCCAGCGTTCAGCCACAAAGGTCAGCGGCCACATCAGCACTTTCACCGACAGCGACAGCAGCAGGATCGCCAGACCCCAGTTGCCGACCAGCTGCTGCAACTGGCCCAGCAGCCAGTGCATGCCAAACGCGAGACTACGCAACCAGTCCCACCACGAGGCATACAGCATGCCGCGCAGTTCCGGCGCCACCGGCTCAAGCTCCGTCGCAAGTACCGGCCCGGCATAGATCTGCACATCCAGACTGCCGCCGCCGGTACTGTCACGCCGGAGACTGAGCGTGGGCTGGTCGGCTTGAGTCTCGATGGCTGCAATGTGCACCGCATCGCGTGACTGCATCAGCAGCGTCCAGTAGCGGCCGCGCAGGCCAGCCCACTCCCCTGGTGCGGACAATCGCTCTGCGCCGCTCGCCTCCTCATCACCAGTCAGGTTCTGCTGACCCTCTGCGTCCACGCGCACGGCCCGTGCATAGCTGTAGAAACTGCCAAACCCGGGCAGGCGTGTGCCCACCAGATCTGCACCGCCGGCCAGTTCGAGGCTCACCCCTGGCGGCATCTGCAGGGACGCCGACAACGTGCGGCCATCCCGCGACAGCGTGTAGCGGTGAATCAGGCGCATGCCGCGATATGGTTCCAGGGAGCTGAGGATAACGGTCATTCCCGCCTCGGAACTCTGGTATTCCGCACGGTAAACCAGCGCTTCAAGTTGCCGGCCGGCCTCCGGGTCGCCAGCCACCCGCCAGGAAAAACGGCTGCCACCGTCACCTACACGCAGCAGGGCGGTCTGCGCAGTACCCGTCTCGGTGCTGGCCGTACAGCGTTCCAGGCAACTGAGCCAGCGGCCAGGCAAGCCACCGTAGGGATTGATCAGCAATATCTGCTGCTCGCCATCCAGACGCACTGCCTGCGCATGTGCCGCACCGGTAAGCAGCAGAGCCAGAATCACCACCACACGCTTGCGCATCAGCACACGCACTCCCGGGCAATCCTGGCGATGGCCTGCGCGCCGGCCGGACCACTGCTGCCGAGGTTGTATACGGATTCCTCACGCAGTTTCGCAACGGCCCGCCGGAAGCGGGCTGGATCGCGCACCAGTTCGCGGATCAGCGCCGGCGCTTCAGACAGACGATCAGGCTTCAGCAGCGCACCCAGCTTTTCGCGCACATACGATTCAAAAGGTTCCATGCCGAGTTCCGGCCAGGTGTCATTGCGCGCCTTGGGCGGGACATCGATGTAGAGCACCGGCTTTTCCAGGCCCATACCGTAATCCTGTCCGGCACCGGACCAGTCGGTGATCATGATGTGCGAGTCGTAGAGCGAATCGCTCTCCCCCATCTGCTCAACCAGCCTGAAACGCGGATTGCTGCCATGTCTGGCCACAATACGATCGATCAGCTCCGGCGTCATCCAGCGCGTCTGGTAGTGCGGGCGCAAGGTCAGCCGGAAACCCGCCGCCATCAATACGTCTGCAAGTTGATCACCACATACCGGCAGGATGGTCTCCTCACCCCAGGACGGTGCGAGCAGCACGTGAATATCGGCATCGCTGTTGACCGGCGGCGCTTCACGCCGGTTGGCCAGCAACTCCTCCAGACGTCCGTAGCCATGCGGAACCAGCTGCTTGGCCGGCAGCTTGTGCAACTCCTCACGACGGCGGATCTCGCGCATCTGGTGCGGGCCCGCGCAGAGAATGGTGTCGTAGTTGTCGAAGGAGTTGGCCCGGTCAGCCATGTGCGTGCTGATCAGCGAATGAAACATGTACACCACATGCACCGGATGCATCGACCGCTTCAGTTCGAGATTGCCAAAATCGAGAATCTGCGTGACCAGCACATCAGCATCCAGGAACTGGCAGAACCAGATGCGCCAGAGTCCCTTGCCCACACAAAAGGGACGGATCAGTGGCGATGCCTGATGCAGACCCGGATCGTCCGGATCCGAGGACACATAGATGATGGATTCACCCAGACTGTCGACCAGGTGACGAATGACCGGCGCGAAGTGATGCCAGTCCTGACCGCTCTCGGAGAGAAATATGATGCGGCGCTCGGCACGCGGAACGCGCCGGAAAGCCCGATACCCGCTCCAGTCCCGGAAAAACGTCAACGCCATTGCGGCGCGGGCCCGGCAGCTGCTCAGCTGCGCCGGGTGCCGTCGTCTCCGGGGCCAGGCTGTTGCGGCGGCTTGCTGTCAGGCTGCCCGGTTGATTTCTTGTCCGGCCCGCCACGGAACAGTGCCTTGAGCTTGTACCAGTAAGTCTTGATCGCCAGACCCAGCGTGGCGAACAAACCCACGATGGCTGACAGGATCATGCTGCCGGTACTCGGGTCCAGATAAGCTTCGGCGTGCGGCGCAACGCTCAGCAGGCTGAGCAGCGCGACCATCATGACGGCGAGATCCGGTTTGCGTTTCATGGCCTGGTGGCGTCCTGGGTCGGGGGCGAAAACTGCTGGCTGTATACAATCATTGGGCAGGCACTGCAACGCTGGTCGCAGAACGGCGCAGGATCTCCGGGTAGACAGTCTCCCGCACGCGTATGAGGTGCGAGGGATCGTCGATTTCACCCCAGACCAGATCGGCAATCACCGGGCAGGCGATGGCCCGCTCACGCCCTGCCGCGACCAGGCAATCGGTTTCATAATCAAAACGCAGCGTGGTGGCAAAAGCGCGCTCGGCAATCGCACACATCAGCCGGAACAGTCCGGCCGAAATCTTCGAGATACCAACCAGTTCACCAGCCGGCGCCCCCCCCAGCGCGGCTGCCTGTTTCGACATGCGGCACAGACGGCCTTCGCGCACCTCGACGTAAACCTCGTCGCCAGCGTGCGTCGGGCCCGACAGCAGCACCGCATCAGCAGCCGGCTCATCGAGCAGGCAGCGCAGCGCCCGCGGCTCGTAAACCAGATCGGATTCGAGCAGCAGAAACGGCCCATCCACGAGATCCCGGGCACACCAGAGCGAATACATGCTGCCCGAATCTGCATACCGCTCGTTGTGCACCACCCGCACCAGCCCGGCGCGACGCAGCGCCAGGTCGTTGTAATGCCCGGCACAGTGACCAGTCACGATGACAACATCGCTGATACCTGCAGCGACCAGACGATCGATCGATTCTTCGATGATCGATTGCTCGCCCAGGCGCAGAAAACCCTTCGGATAATCCTGCACATGGCCGGCCAGCCGTGTACCGCGCCCGGCCGCCAGAATTACCGCCGTAC
>JBIJCV010000111.1:0-5974 GCA_044344525.1 Gammaproteobacteria bacterium
CGAGGTCGGCCACGTCCTGGCAACCCAGTGCCTGCTGCAACGCCGGCCGCAGACGCTGGCCATCAACGTCGAAGGAAAACTGCCACGCGGCGTGACCGCAAAAGACGTGATTCTCGCCATCATCGGCAAGATCGGTGTTGGCGGCGGCACCGGGCGTGTGATCGAGTATCGCGGCAGCACGATACGCAGCCTCGACATGGAGCAGCGCATGACCATCTGCAACATGTCGATCGAGGCCGGCGCGCGCGCCGGCATGATCGCACCGGACGACACTACCATTCAGTATCTCAATGGCCGCCCACTGGCGCCGAAGGGCGCGGCATGGGACGCTGCGGTAGCCCGCTGGCGCACCCTGCCCTCCGATGCAGATGCGCGCTTTGACAGCGAGGTATCCATCGATGTCAGTCAACTGGCTCCGATGGTCACCTTCGGCACCAATCCCGGCATGGTCGTGCCGATCACGGCTGCGGTACCGGTTGCCGACAGCGAAAGCTTCCGCAAGGCGCTGGCCTACATGAAGGTAACCGCCGGCAAACCCATGCTTGGATTGCCGGTCGATGTGGTATTCGTCGGCAGCTGCACCAACTCACGCATGTCGGACCTCCACGATGCGGCCTCGATTCTGCGCGGCCGAAAAGTCGCAAGCTCCGTACGCATGCTCGTCGTCCCTGGCTCGGTACAGATACAGCGTCAGGCGGAGGCAGAGGGTCTGGACAAGGTATTCAGGGAAGCCGGTGCCGAGTGGCGCGAGGCTGGCTGCTCGATGTGCCTCGGCATGAACGGCGATATCGCACTGCCGGGACAACTCTGCGTCAGCACCAGCAATCGCAATTTTGAAGGCCGGCAGGGCATCGGCGCACGCTCGGTGCTCGCCAGTCCGCTGACTGCGGCCGCTTCAGCCATTGCCGGCGTTATCGCCGACCCGCGGCCCTTGCTGCCGAACTGAGCACATCTTCCAGTCGAGAAAAATTCATGGACAAAATAGAGTTAGTACGTTCCCGTACGGTGGTGATGCCGGGCACCGACATCGATACGGACCAGATCGTTCCGGCCCGCTTTCTGACCACCACCACCCGCAAGGGTCTGGGCAAGGCACTGTTTGCTGACTGGCGCTATGACCAGCAAGGCACGCCCAAAGCGGATTTCATACTCAACACACCTGCAGCAGCCGGCTGCGGGATACTGGTCACAGGCAACAATTTCGGCTGTGGCTCTTCGCGTGAACATGCGCCGTGGGCACTGGTGGACTTCGGCATCCAGGCCGTCATCAGCACCGGGATCGCCGATATCTTCCGCAGCAATTCACTGAAGAACGGCCTGCTGCCCGTGATCGTCGATCAGCCCACCCATGCCTGGCTGCTGGCCAACCCCGGCGTTGAACTGACCATTGACGTGGCCAGTTGCCAAGTGCAATTGCCGGACGGGCGATCGGTTGCCTTTCCGCTGGATGGCTTCTCGAAATACTGCCTGTTGAACGGCGTGGACCAGCTTGGCTACCTGCTGCATCAATCCGATGCCATCACGCGCTTCGAGAGTGAGCGTTCATGGAAGCCCTGATCGGTGTACTGGCGGGCGATGGCATCGGCCCCGAGGTGATGGCCGAGGCGCTGCGCGTACTCGAAGTCGTTGCACGGAAATACCAGCATCGCTTCGTCTACCGTGAGGCCCTGATCGGCGGTATCGCCATCGACGCTCACGGGAATCCCTTCCCCGATGCGACTCGCAAGCTGTGCGCAGAAGCTGACGCCGTGCTGCTGGGTGCCGTCGGCGGACCCAAATGGAGCGATCCTGACGCGAAGATCCGGCCCGAGCAGGGCCTGCTCGGCATGCGCTCGGCGATGGGCGTATTTGCCAATCTTCGCCCGGTACAAACCCACCCCGCACTGTATGCCGCATCACCATTGCGCAGCGAACGCCTCACCGGTGTCGATATCCTGGTGGTGCGCGAACTCACTGGCGGTGCTTATTTCGGACGCAAGGAGCGTACCCCGGACTCCGCCACCGATGTCTGCACCTACACCCGTGTGGAAATCGAACGCGTGCTGCGCATGGCTGGCGAACTCGCCCGGACGCGCCGCCGCAAGATAACCTCGGTCGACAAGGCCAACGTACTGGAGACCTCCAGATTGTGGCGCTCGATCGCCACAGAACTCTACGCCCGGGAATTTCCCGATCTGAAACTGGATCATCTCTACGTCGATGCCGCTGCGATGCATTTGCTGTCGCGCGCTGCCGACTTCGATGTCATCGTGACCGAGAACCTGTTCGGCGACATCCTGACAGACGAAGCGTCGATGCTGACCGGTTCGCTCGGCATGCTGCCCTCCGCCTCGCTGAATGCCGATAAGCGCGGGCTCTACGAACCCATTCACGGCTCCGCGCCGGACATCGCGGGACGCGGCATTGCCAACCCCTGCGGCACGATCCTCAGCGCGGCCATGCTGCTGCGTCACTCTCTGGGCCTGGAGGCAGAAGCGCAGGCGATCGAACGGGCCGTGATTTCGGCTGTTGAGGGCGGTTGCCGCACCGCTGATATCGCCCTGCCCGGCCAGCCGCCGGTCGGAACCCGGAAAATGGGCGACGCGATCGTGCAGGCCCTGGAGGGCAGATAACCCCGATAGTCTCCGGCGGAACCGCCGGGCTTGCCAAACTCCGGTGTAATGTATTAATGTAATAGCGTAATAGTACATCAGCACATGAAAGAACATCGCATACTCGACAAACAGGATGAGGCGGCCGCCGAACAGGCATTGTTCCGCGCTCTGCTCAGCCTGCGTGATGTGAGCGAACTGCGCGCCTTCTTCACCGATCTGTGCACACCGGCCGAACTGCAGGCGCTCACCGATCGATGGCACGTTGCAGAGCTTCTCGACCGTGACCTGCCGTACCGCCAGATCCACGACCAGACCGGCGTCAGCGTGACGACGATTGGCCGAGTGGCCCGTTCACTGAACATCGGCGCCGGTGGCTACAGGAAAGCCCTGCAGCGCCGCAGGAAGTAACAAATCATGACCGACAAGCCAGCGCGTATAAAAATTGCCATCCAGAAATCCGGCCGGCTGACAGAACAGTCGCTGGATCTGCTGCAACGCTGCGGACTCAAGTACACGCGGGGACCCGACCAGCTGATCGCCTTTGGCGAAAACATGCCGGTCGATGTGCTGCTGGTACGCGATGACGATATCCCCGGTTTGGTGCGCGACGATGTCTGCGACCTGGGTATCGCCGGCCTCAACATCGTTGAAGAGAAGCGCCTGCACTTCCTCGAACAGGACCCGGTCACACCCTTCCAGATCATCCGTTCACTGGACTACGGCCACTGCCGTCTCGCGTTCGCCTATCCGGACGGCAGCCCCCTGCGCACTGTGCGTGATCTGGCCGGCAAGAAGATCGCCACCAGCTACCCGTCAATCGTGCGCGACTACCTGCGTCGCCAGGGTATCGATGCCGGCGTCGTCGAGTTCTCCGGTGCAGTGGAGATAGCCCCCAGTCTGGGTCGGGCCGAAGCAATCTGCGACCTGGTTTCCACGGGGTCAACCCTGCTGGCCAACAAGCTCCGCGAGGGCGAGACGATCCTGGAAAGCCACGCCGTATTGCTGCAGACCCCGGTGGCGGTCCCGGCGGAAAAAGCCGAGTGGATCAATCGTATTCTTCAGCGCGTCGAGGGCGTGATGCAGGTCCGCGAGAGCAAGTACATCATGATGCATGCGCCGAAGTCGGCGCTGGCACAGATCTCGGCCCTGTTGCCCGGCTCGGAGTCTCCCACCGTACTGCCGCTGGACAGCCTGGATGACCGGGTAGCCGTGCATATGGTGTGCCGGGAGAATGTGTTCTGGGAAACCCTGGAGGCTCTCAAGAGTGCGGGAGCCACTTCGATCCTGGTCATTCCTGTGGAAAAGATGCTTGCCTGAATCACATGCGTATCGTTGACTGGACATCGCTGGATGACAAGTCACGCAGCCTGGTACTGCAGCGTCCCGCCGTGCAGCTCAGCGACAGCATCCGCGACCGGGTCGCGGCTATTGTCGACCGCGTTCGCACCGGGGGCGACACGGCGCTGCTCAGCCTTGCTGCGGAACTCGATGGTGCAACACTGCAGTCGCTGCGGGTTGAGGCGGATGAAGTCCGGGCTGCAGCCGCCGAACTGTCAACCGATGCGCACCAGGCCATCGCTACAGCGATCAGCAATGTCACGCGCTTTCATGCCGCGCAGGACGCACCGCCCATCCGCGTGGAAACTGTGCCGGGCGTCGTCTGCGAACGCATCAGCAAGCCACTGCGCGCCGTGGGCCTTTACGTACCGGCCGGGACAGCGCCGCTGCCCTCGACGGCCATCATGCTCGCCGTACCTGCGGGTATCGCCGGCTGCCCGGTGCGCGTCATGTGCACACCGCCACGTCCCGACGGGCGGGCTGATCCTGCCGTGGTTACGGCGGCATGGGCCTGCGGCATACGCGATATCTTCAAGGCCGGCGGCGCCCAGGCGATTGCCGCGATGGCTTACGGAACCGCCACGGTACCCAAGGTCGCGAAGATCTTCGGCCCCGGCAATGCATGGGTGACCGCGGCCAAGACGCTGGTCGCGGCAGATCCAGCTGGCGCAGCACTCGATATGCCGGCGGGTCCCTCCGAGGTCATGGTCATCGCCGACCGCAATGCCAACCCACGCTTCGTTGCGCTGGACCTGCTGTCCCAGGCCGAGCATGGGCCAGACTCCCATGTGGTACTGGTCTGCCAGGATCGGACTCTGGTCAGCGCTGTGCTCGCAGAGATGGACCAGGCGCTGCCGGGCCTGCCACGCAGGGACATCATCCGCGCTGCGCTCACCCACGCGGTTGCAGTCATCGTGCCAGAACTGGCTGATGCAGTGACCGTGGCCAACGATTACGCGCCCGAGCACCTGATCCTGCAGACTGCCGAGCCACGCGCACTGGCGGCTGGCGTGGAGACTGCCGGCTCGGTCTTTATCGGTGCGTGGACGCCGGAATCCGTTGGTGACTACTGCAGCGGCACCAATCATGTGCTGCCAACCTACGGCTATGCACGCGCCTACAGCGGACTGTCGGTGGCGGACTTTCAGCGGCGCATGACGCTGCAGGAGGCAACGCTGTCAGGTTTGCGCATTCTTGCGCCAACAGTACGTACGCTGGCACAACTCGAAGGACTCGATGCCCACGCGCAGGCAGTTGCCACGCGCCTGGAACAGGCTGACAGCGGGCGCCCGTCATGAGCGCCACGCTCGAACTGCTGCGTCCGGAAGTCTCCAGGCTGAAACCCTATCGTCCCGCCGACTACGTTGGTGGCTTCATCCGTCTGAATGCCAACGAGACGCCCTGGCGCCCGCCCGGCGACAACAGCCGTGATGGACTGAACCGCTATCCGGATCCACGCCCGGCGGCACTGACTGCACAGCTTGCGGCCCACTACGGTGTGTCGGAGGACGGACTGCTGGTAACGCGCGGGTCCAGCGAAGCCATCGATCTGCTGATCCGCAGTTTCTGCCGCGCCGGCCAGGACGAGATCATCATCTGCCCGCCGACTTTCGGCATGTATGAGTTCTATGCGCAGGTCCAGGGCGCCGGTATCCGCCGGATTCCGCTGGACCGGGGGCGCGGCTATGCCCTGCCCGTGACCGAAATCTGCGCGCAGTGGACGGATTGCAGCAAGCTCGTATTTGTCTGTTCGCCCAATAATCCAACCGGCAACTGTTTTCCCGACAGCGATATCGACCAGCTGTGCACCAGTCTCAGCAGCCGTGGCGTGGTGGTGCTCGACGGCGCCTATATCGAGTTTGCTGCTGCTGATCCGATGCACGATCTTCTGGCCCGGCATGACAACATCGTGGTGCTGCGTACGCTCTCCAAATCGCTGAGTCTGGCCGGCATCCGCTGCGGGTCGCTGATTGGCCATGGCCCGCTCGTCGAACTGATCGGGCGTATCCTGCCACCCTACTGTTTTCCGACCAGCAGTCAGG
>JBIJCV010000112.1:0-5968 GCA_044344525.1 Gammaproteobacteria bacterium
GGCGTAATCGGCCGGCGTCTGGTCGGGATTCTCTACGAGTGCGACGAGGCGACCGCCGGACCCGAGCAGGTTCGCCAGGCGCAGGCACATGCGTGCGAGCACCTCTACCGATGGTGCGTAATGCAGCAGATAAGCAGCCAGCACGATATCGAAACCACCTGCCCCGTAACCGGCACAGGGCAGCTCCGGCAAATCTTCAACCGCACAGCATTGGTACCGGACACCCTGCGGCGCGCGACGCTCTTCGTCACGTGCAAGTTCGATCATCGCTGCCGAAACATCCACACCGGCAACGCGACCCGCACCCGCCGCCATCAGGCGTCGTGCGTGAAAGCCATCGCCGCAACCGGCATCGAAAATGGCCCGGCTCCGGATATCCCCGAGCAGGCGATCGATGGTCCAGCTTTCGATGGCGGCACGCAGCGGCGAGGCCTTGCTGCGCTGATAGTCGCGGGCGAAGGCGTCGTAGACAGCGGTCATGACGATAACCGCTCGCGCCGGCCGGCTGCCCACTCGGCCAGCAGCGCCTGCGCTTCAGCCGCCAGCACGCCACCCTGGAGGTGGATTGACGGCGGTGGCGGCGCACCCAGTTCATGACCGGTGACCGCCTGCATGTCCGCCAGGCTGGCGGCGAAAAATACCTGCTGAATACCCGCGTAATGACAGGCGGCGAGACACATGGAGCAGGGCTCGACGCTGACGTACAACGCGCAGCCGGCCAGCGTCGCACTGCGCAGGCTGCGGCAGGCGGCACGGATGGCGAGAATTTCAGCATGCGCCGTGGCATCTGGACCACCGGCCACCGCGGTATGCGCGCTGGCGATGAGCTTGCCGTCCTGCACGATGCAGGCACCAACCGGTGCTTCGCCGGCCAGCAGTCCGCGACGCGCCACGGCAAGGGCCGCGCGCATCAGTGCCTCGTCAGCCACCGGCCTCGCAGTCCTCGCCACGGTAAATCGCGCCACTGGTACAGGTTTCATGCACGATAACCTTTGACAACTGGGGCAGTACCGGTTTCAGCTGCTGCCAGATCCAGCGCGCTACGACTTCGCTGGTCGGGTTCTCCAGACCGGGAACATCGTTCAGATAGTGATGATCGAGGCTCTCGTAGATGGGCGAGAATTTCTGCTTGATCTCGCCGAAGTCCATCACCCAGCCGGCATGCGGATCGACCGGCCCCTGCACGTAGATTGCACCGCGCCAGGAATGGCCGTGCAGCCGGCTGCACTTGTGCCCGGCAGGCACATTGGGCAGACGGTGTGCTGCCTCGAAGATGAACTCCTTGAAGATCTCCATAACGCTCTTTTTGCTGTTCGCGGCGGGTGTGCCATTTTGCCCTGCCAGCCCCAGCCATGCCAGCCGCTATTTGTGCCCTCCGCAACGGCTCGGTACCATGCCTGTCCCGGGTTGCAGCAACGAGTTCCAGGCCATGGTGAATGACAGCCGCTTCGGCGTAATCAGTATCGTGGGCGGCACCGGGGCGCTGGGTGGCGGTCTGGCGCGTCGCTGGGCGCGCGCCGGCATCCCGGTGATCATCGGCTCACGGGATGCAGCCCGGGCCGAGACTGCCGCCAGCGAACTGCGCACGGCCTTTCCCGGTGCCGATGTCCGCGGCCTGTCCAACCTCGAGGCCGCCCGTGCCGCCGACGTGGTGGTTCTCACCGTGCCTTTCAGCCATCAGCGGCCGACGCTGGAAGAAATCCGCGCCGCGCTGCCGGGCAAGATACTCGTCGACACCACGGTACCGCTGGTCCCGCCCAAGGTGGCCCGCGTGCAACTGCCGCCTGAGGGCTGCGCTGCGCTGATCGCCCAGCAGATTGCCGGCGAGCAGACCACGGTGGTGGCTGCCTTTCATAATGTCTCCGCCGACTCGATGCAGAGCGATGACAGCCTCGATTGCGACGTACTGGTCACCGGCAACAAGGCCGAGGCGCGTGAGACCGTGGTGGGTCTGGCGAAAGCTGCCGGTCTGCGCGCCTGGCATGCGGGCTCGCTGGAGAACGCCGCTGCTGCCGAGGCACTCACCTCGGTGCTGATCTTCATGAACAAGCGCTACGGCGGACTGCATACCGGCATCCGCATCACCGGCATCGCTGACGACGCCAGCTGAGCTCCGTGACCGGACTCAGCTTCATGTGCATTCCGGGCGTACCGCTGGTACAGCCCGGTGATGATCTGGCTGCACTGATCAGCACAGCGCTGCGTACCGCCGGCGTGAAGCCGCTGGCCGGTGATCTGATCGCCATCGCACAGAAAATCGTTTCCAAGGCTGAAGGCCGCAGCGTGCGACTCGACACGGTAAGGCCCTCGGCAGAGGCAGAGGACATCGCTGCACGCGCCAGCAAGGATCCACGCGTCGTCGAACTGATCCTGCGCGAATCGCGGGCGGTGCTGCGCGTAACGCCTGGCGTCATCATCGTCGAGCACCGCACTGGCGTGGTACTCGCCAATGCCGGCATCGACCGCTCGAATCTCGAAGACAGCGATGCGTGCGCACTGCTGCTGCCTGAAGATCCAGACGCCTCTGCAGCGCGTCTGCGCGATCGCCTGCAGCACGAGTTCGGCGTTGCACTGGGCGTGCTCATCACCGACAGCATCGGCCGCGCCTGGCGACTCGGCACCGTGGGTATCGCGATCGGCTGTGCCGGCATCAAGGCACTCAACGACCTGCGCGGCCAGTCCGACATGTTTGGCAGGACCCTGCAGGTGAGCGAAGTGGCAGTGGCCGACAGCATCGCGGCCACAGCGGTACTGGTGATGGGTGAAGCCGCTGAAGCCACGCCGCTGGTGCTGGTGCGTGGCGCCGGTGCCGGCACCGACGCGGGACAAACCGCCCGCAACGCGCTGCGGCCTGCAGACGCAGACCTGTTCCGGTGAGTGCACAGCCCCGCTATGTGCTGCTCGCCGGCGGCGTCGGTGGTGCCAAGCTTGCGCTCGGCCTGGCGCGCACGCTGCCACCCGGACAACTGACGATCATCGCCAACACCGGTGACGACTTCAGTCATCTCGGACTGGCGATTTCGCCGGATCTCGACACGCTGATGTACACGCTTGCCGATGTCGTCAACGAGACAACCGGCTGGGGTCTGCGCGATGAAAGCTGGTCGTGCATGGCCGGACTTGAAGCGCTGGGCGCCGAGACCTGGTTCCGGCTCGGGGACCGCGACCTCGCCACGCATCTGGAACGCACCCGACTGCTGGCCGCTGGCCAGACCCTGACGGAGATCACGCAGCATCTGTGTACCCGGCTCGGCGTCAGCACACGCCTGTTGCCGATGTCCGACCTGCCGGTGCGCACCGTGCTCGACTGCGATTCTGGCGCCGGCCCGGTTACCCTGAGCTTCCAGGATTACTTCGTGCGCCAGCATGCCGCACCCCGCGTGACGGCGATTCACTATGAGGGCGCGAGACAGGCTCCGCCAGCCGCCACGCTCGCTGCGACGCTGACTGATCCTGGCCTCGCTGCGATCTTCATCGCACCATCAAACCCCTGGCTCAGCATCGAACCGATCCTGGCCATTCCGTCGATCCGTGCCGCCGTGCGTTCGGCGCACGCGCCAGTCATCGCCGTGTCGCCAATCGTCGGTGGACAGGCACTGAAGGGGCCGACCGCGAAAATCATGACTGAACTCGGTCTCCGGCCTTCAGCGCAGGCGGTGGCGCATCACTACCGTGATCTGCTCGACGGCTTCATCCTCGATCAGACCGATGCCGGCGAAGCAGCCGCGATCATCGATTCGGGCATCGCCGTGGCCGCAACCCAGACCGTCATGCACACGCTGGCCGACCGGCAGCAACTCGCCGCTTTCGCGCTCGGTTTCGCGGCCACGCTCTGACGCATGCCAAGCGCCTGGGCACTGGTACCGGTCAAGTCCTTCGCGGGCGCCAAGACGCGGCTCGACGGCCTGCTCACGCGCGAAGAATGCGCGCAACTGGCCGCCCACATGCTGCTCGACGTGCTGCGCAGCCTGTGCGCCACACCGCTGATCAGCGGCATCACCCTGCTCGGCAACGAGCCGCAGCTCGCCGCACTCACGGCAGGCAGCGGCGCGGTGCTGCTGCCGGAACCGGCTGGCGCTGACTACCAGACGACACTGGGCGCAGCGGCCGCCGCTCTGGCCGCCCAGGGCGTGCGCCATCTGCTGGTGCTGCCCGCCGACCTGCCAACGCTTTCGCCAAACGACATCACCCGGCTCCTCGACAGCCATACCGGCGGCATCAGCCTGTGCCCGGCCGCCCGCGACGGCGGCAGCAACGCCCTGCTGCTGAGTCCGCCCACAGCGATCCCTTTTCTCTACGGGCCGGATAGCGCAAAGCGGCATCTGGAGGCAGCCTGCGCTAACGGGATTGCGGCCCGGCGCATCGAACTGACAGGATTTGCACGCGACATCGACACGCCGGATGATGTGCGCTGGCTGCTCGAGCAGCGCATCGCCTGCGCTACGCTTGCCTGGCTGAAATCCAGCGGCATCCGTGACCGGCTCAAACGAGAACAGAAGGCCAGAGATTCTTGAAAACGCCGGACATCGCCACCGCACATCCTGAGCTGCCGAAGCTGCGGAAGCTCGGCGAGATGCCGCTTGCCGAACTGATGAGTGCAGCGGCCGTGCTGCGTGATACCGGTTTCGGCAACGTCGTCACCTACTCGCGCAAGGTCTTCATCCCGCTGACCGAACTGTGCCGCGATGTCTGTCACTACTGCACCTATGCCAAGACCCCGCGGCGTCTGGCCAGTGCGTATCTGTCTGCCGAACAGGTACTCGCCATCGCCCGCGCCGGACAGGCCGCCGGCTGCCATGAAGCGCTGTTCACGCTCGGCGACAAACCTGAACTGCGCTATCGCGTGGCCCGCGACGCGCTGGCCACACTCGGTTATGCCTCCACACTCGATTACCTGCGGGCGATGGCCGAACTGGTACGCCGGGAAACCGGGCTGCTGCCGCACCTGAATGCCGGCCTGATGTCCCATGATGAATTCCGCAGCCTGCGCGAAGTGGCGCCGTCGATGGGCATCATGCTGGAATCAGCAGCAGCACGGCTCACGCAGCGCGGCGGGCCGCACTTCGGTTCGCCGGACAAGGCGCCCACGGTTCGTCTGCTCGCCATACGCGCGGCGGGTCAGGCGCGTGTACCGTTCACTTCGGGCCTGCTGATCGGCATCGGTGAAACCCGCGACGAACGCCTGCTGAGCCTGCTCGCACTGCGCGACCTGCATGCCGAGCATGGTCATCTGCAGGAACTGATCGTGCAGAACTTCGTGCCCAAACCCGGCACGAAGATGGCCAATTCCCCCGCACCGCACTTCGACGAGCTGCTGTGGACCATCGCCATGGCACGGCATGTGTTCGGTGCCGGCATGAGCCTGCAGGCGCCGCCAAACCTGAACACAGGCCGCCTGGCGGCGATCATCGCCGCCGGCTGCAACGACTGGGGCGGGGTTTCGCCGGTCACTGTGGATCATGTGAACCCCGAATCGCCCTGGCCGCAGCTGGACAGCCTCGCAGCGCAGACTGCCGCAGCCGGCAAAACGCTCGCACCGCGACTGACCGTCTATCCGCGCTACATCGAGCAGCGTCAGGAGTGGCTGCATCCGGGGCTGATCGCCAGCGTGCTCCGGCACGCCGATGCCAGCGGTCTCGCGCGTACCGATGACTGGTCGCCTGGCGCGGGACTGCCACCACCGGTGGCTGCATCGACTGCCGCTGTCCGGCGCACAGACTCACCGGCACTGCAGTTGATGCATCGCGCCCGTCAGGGTGAACGCCTCAGCGAAGATGAAGTCACGCAGCTGTTTGCGCTGCGCGGATCCGACTACGAGCAACTGCAGGAGATCGCCAACCAGGCGCGCATCGAAAGCTGCGGCGACACGATCACCTACGTCGTCAACCGCAACATCAACTACACCAACCTCTGCAGCTACAAGTGCAGCTTCTGCGCCTTCTCGAAGGGCAAGACCCACGAAGACCTG
>JBIJCV010000113.1:0-5939 GCA_044344525.1 Gammaproteobacteria bacterium
TCTGTGCCGAGCGCTGCCCGACAGCAGCGTGGGATATGCAGAAATTCGGCCTGCTGCGGCCGCACGCGGTCGACGAGGCGATTCGTCCGGCACCCGGCCAGCAGAAATTCGGTACCTGAGGCACGGAACGCTACCCACCCTTTCTTCAACCGCTGTCCGATACAGCGACTTCCAGCACGCGAAGGTCAGGCTCCATGAGCAGCTCTGCAAAAGGTCCCAGGGACAACGATTTCACGATCAGGATCGGCAACGTGAATGGCACCGGTTCCGCCAGTGCCAACTCGATGCTGATGAAAGCCCTGTTTCGCATGGGTATCCCGGTCTGCGGCAAGAACTATTTCCCGTCGAACATCCAGGGGCTGCCGACCTGGTACGAGATTCGTGCCAGCGGTCACGGGCATCTGGCCCGCTCCGGACGTGTCGATGTGATGGTGGCGATGAACGCCGAGACCTATGCGCGCGATCATGCCTGCCTGGCAGCCGGCGGCTATCTGATCTATGACTCCACCTGGCCGCGCAGCCAATTGTTCAATCGCACCGACATCCACGTGATGGGCGTGCCGCTGTCGCGTATCTGCAACGAAAACTTTGCCCAGGCGCGTTCACGGATACTGATGAAGAACATCATGTACGTGGGCGTGCTGGCCGCACTGTTCGATATGGATATGCAGGTCATCAAGGGGCTGCTCAATGACCAGTTCGCCGCCAAGGCGAACCTGCTGGACGCCAACCAGAAGGCGATCGATCTGGGTTATGCCTATGCCAAGGAGCATTTCGGTTGTCCGTTGCCGTTCCGTGCGGTGTCGATGGACAAGACCCGCGACCACATCATGATCGATGGCAATACCACCTCTGCGATGGGGTGCCTGTACGCGGGTGCGACCGTCGGTGCGTGGTATCCGATTACGCCGTCCACCTCGATCATGGATAACTTCAAGAGCCTCTGCGAGAAGTACCGCAAGGATCCAGAAACCGGCAAATCCAATTTCTGCATCATCCAGGCGGAAGACGAATTGGGTGCGATGGGCATGGTGCTTGGTGCGGGCTGGAACGGGGCGCGTTCATTCACGCCGACCAGCGGCCCCGGCATCTCGCTGATGAGCGAGTTTCTGGGCTACGGATATTTCACCGAGATACCGGCTGTGCTCTTCGATGTGCAGCGTTGCGGGCCCTCCACCGGCATGCCGACGCGTACCCAGCAGGCTGACCTGATGTCCTGCGCCTATGCATCGCATGGCGATACCCGGCATGTGTTGCTGTTCCCGGCCAATCCGGAAGAGGCTTTCTACCACGCGGTAAAGGCCTTCGATCTGGCCGAGCGGTTGCAGACGCCGGTGATCGTGCTGATCGATCTGGACATCGGCATGAATGACTGGATGTGCCGTGATCTGCAATGGGATGACGTTTATCAGCCGGATCGCGGCAAGGTGCTGACCGCCGAACAGATCGCAGCACTGCCGAAGTTCAATCGCTATATGGATACGGATGGCGACGGCATCGCGGCGCGCACGCTTCCCGGCACCCATCCGAAAGGCGCGTATTTCACGCGCGGCTCCGGGCACAACATGTATGGTGCCTATACGGAAGATGCCGGTGAATACAAGGCGGTCGTCGACCGTCTGCTGGTGAAATTCGAGACGGCGAAGAAACTCGTGCCGCAAGCCGAGATCCATGTTTCGGACAAGGTCAAAACCGGTTTCATCACCATCGGCTCCTGTGACAATGCGGTGAAGGAGGCGCGTGCCGTGCTGGCTGAGTCCGGCGTCCACATCAATTATTTGCGCGTGAAGGGCTTCCCGTTCGGCAAGGAAGTGCAGGACTACATCGATAGCCATGATCGAATATATGTAGTTGAGCAGAACCGCGACGCCCAGCTGCGCAGCATGCTGCTGCTGGAGACGCGGGTGGACCCCAACAAGCTGGTGCCTGTGCTTCACTATGACGGCCTGCCGATTCTGGCGGCCACTGTCGTTGACGGCGTCAATCAGGATCTCGCACGAGGAAAAGCCGCATGAGCTACATCGGCAAACCAAAGGTTGCCCACCCGGGCCTGCCGCGCAACGAGCTGAACCTGACCGTCCGCGACTATGAGGGTGGGATGTCCACCCTGTGTGCGGGTTGTGGTCATGATTCGATCACCGGTGCAATCACGCAGGCGATTTTCGAGCTTTCGATTCCGCCGCACCGGCTCGCAAAGCTGTCCGGTATCGGCTGTTCCTCGAAGACACCGGCATATTTCGCCAGTGCATCGCATGGCTTCAATACCGTCCATGGCCGCATGCCATCGGTGGTCAGCGGGGCCAATGCGGCGAACCAGGATCTGCACTACATTGGTGTGTCAGGCGATGGCGATTCGCTTTCGATCGGTCTCGGCCAATTCATGCATGCCGTGCGCCGCAACCTCAACATGCTCTACATCATCGAGAACAACGGTGTGTATGGGCTGACCAAGGGCCAGTTTTCCGCGTCCGCAGATATCGGCTCGACGGCCAAGAAAGGCGAGACAAATCAGCAGCCCCCGATCGATCCGGTGCTGACACTGCTCTCCATAGGCGCTACTTTCGTCGCGCGCAGCTTCTCGGGCGACCGGGAGCAACTGGTGACACTGATCAAGGCGGGTCTCAAACATCGCGGACTGGCGATGATCGATGTGATCTCTCCCTGCGTGACTTTCAACAACCACGAAGGCTCAACCAAGAGTTATGAGTTCACGCGGCAGCACTCGCACGCGGCGAACTATCCGGACTTTGTGCCGCCGGCGAAGGAGATCCGTGCCGAGTATGCAGCTGGCCAGGCCATGCCTGTAAAAATGCACGATGGCAGCCAGATTGTGCTGCGCAAGGCCGACGGCGCCTATGACCCGACCGATTCGGTAGCGGCGTATCAGTACATACACAAGCACCGCGCAGCCGGGGAAATCATCACCGGGCTGCTCTATATCGATGAGACGAAGCCCGACATGCAGGAACTCGCGAATACGCCGCCAGGCCCGCTGGCGACGCTGCCGTTTGCCAAGCTGTGCCCGGGCAAGAAGACGCTCGCGTCGATGCAGAACCGGTATCGTTAGACAGCCACGCCAGCGCCGGTACACGGGCGCGTTGCACAAGGTGTTCGCTGCGTGATCCGCAAGATCACCGATATCAGTTACCGGCTCGGCCGCCAGATTGTCATCGGGATAATCGGCGGCACGCTGCTGCTGGTTGGTGTCATCATGCTGGTAACACCCGGGCCAGGCATCGCCTTCATGCTCGCCGGTCTTGCCATCCTCGCCATCGAGTTTGCCTGGGCGCGGATCTGGCTGCGGAAACTCAAGGATGGCGTCGGGCCGAGCGGTCGCGAGGCTGCACAGAAATCCTGGACGCGTTGGCGACAACGCCTGTTCGGCGTGCGTGGGTCCGGTTCCGATACAGAAAATAAATAAAGGGCCCGCATGGTGTCGGCAAACGCCGTACATCAGGGGCCCTTCCAGGGAACGGGGCTTCGAGGGGGAGTCGAAGTCCCGTCACACCAAGGCTGCAGAGTCTGCTGGTGGCGCCGCAAGGGGGAGACGGGGCGCGACGCCGAGACTAAAGCACTTGATGTATATCCATTAGCACGATTCGTGCCAACTCATGTGTCAATAGAATCAGTGGCTTAGCGGCCGCTAGTTCAACGGTATACCGTGAATTACGGAATACCGTCTGAAAGACCCACGGAAATCCGTCATACTGCGAAACATGGATATTGCCAACCGTTATCTCTCCCTGTTCCGACAGGCACCCGTCATGGCCACGCTCCTGGACCGGGATGGCCGGATCCTCGACGTCAGTGACGTGTGGGCGGCGCGTATGGGCTATTCCCGCGAAGAACTGCTTGGGCGGCGGCCCCGTGAGCTGGCCAGTGCAGCAAGTGCGCGCCGGATCCTGGAGCAGTATTTGCCCAAGTTCCGGGAATCTGGCCGCCTCGACCGATTGGCCGTCGAGTTTGTCACCCGTCACGGCACCGCTTTTGAAGTATTTGTCACCACCACGGCTGAGAACGACGAGGCCGGTAATTTTCTGCACACCCTGTGCAGTTTTGCCGAAGTTTCCGACCCTGCGCTCCTCGAGCGGCGTTACCAGGACCACTATCAGTCGACGCCGGCGATGCTGCATACCATCGACCCGGATGGCCACATCACTGAAGTCAGCAATCACTGGCTCCACAAGCTGGGTTACGACCGCGACGAAGTGCTCGGACACTCCATCCTCGATTTCATGACGGATGAGTCACGCCGACCGCTCGAAGGGCGCATGCGGGAAATCATCAGCGAAGGCGAGCGTCAGAACGTTCCCCGCCAGATGCGCACCAAGAGCGGCGAAGTCATCGATGTGCTGATGTCCTCGAAGACCGAGCGAGATGCTCATCAGGCCATCATCCGTACCTTTGTCGCCAGCAAGGATGTCACCGACCGTAATCGTGCCGAGGCAAACCTCAAGCTCGCCTATCAGGAAATTGCGCGCCTCAAGGAGGAGCTCGAGCGCGAGCGGGACTACCTGCGGGAAGAAGTCCGGGTTTCGATGAATTTCGGCCGGCTGGTGGGTGGCAGTCCGGCGCTGGGTGCGATGCTGGCCCGTATCGATGCGGTGGCTGATACGCCTGCCAACGTGCTGATCATCGGCGAGACCGGTACCGGCAAGGAACTTGTAGCGCACGCCATCCACGCGCGCAGTGGCCGCGCCGATGCTCCACTGGTGAAGGTCAACTGCGCATCCATTCCCGACGAACTCTTCGAGAGCGAATTCTTCGGCCACGTGCGCGGTGCATTCACCGGTGCCCACCGCGACCGGGTCGGCCGCTTTCAGCTGGCAGACGGCGGCACGATCTTCCTTGACGAGGTTGGCGAGATTCCGATCGAGCTGCAGGGCAAGCTCCTGCGGGTGATTCAGGAACGGGAGTTTGAACCCGTGGGCGACGACAGCACGCGTACCGTCGATGTACGGGTGATTGCGGCAACCAACAAGGATCTTGAGAAGGCGGTTGAAGCAGGAGAGTTTCGTGAAGACCTCTACTATCGCCTCAGCGTGTTTCCCGTCCAGGTCCCGCCGTTGCGGCGTCGTGCCGATGACGTCATACAGCTTGCCGTGCATTTTCTGGAGCAGGTGTGCCGGGATTTCGGGCGGCCCATACCGGTACTCACCCAGGGGCAGGTTGAAGCACTGCGTCGTTACGACTGGCCCGGCAACGTGCGCGAGCTCAAGAATGTGATCGAGCGTGCGGTGATTCTCTCGCGTGGCGGTGCGTTGCGACTTGATCTGTCACTGCCGGAAACCGCTGCCGCTTCGCCCGTTGCGGTGCCTGCGCCTGCGGTTGCAGGTGTCAGACAGCCTGCTGATCGCACGCAGCAGGATTCAGCCGTATTCCTGACCGAGGCCCAGATGAAGGAGCAGCAGCGCGCCAATCTGATCGCTGCTCTCACGGCTGCCAACTGGCGAATTTCCGGCAAGGATGGCGCAGCAGACCGTCTGGGGATACGGCCAACCACTCTGACTGACCGGATGCACGCACTGGGCATCAAGCGTCCCGCACGCAGCTGATTGCCGGCGGCCGGTGCAGATGTCGCAAGGAAACGCTGACGCCGGCATCACGTTCCGGCACAATCGTGGGAATTGCGTGGACGGGCCCCGCAATTGATCCCGGGAGATTTCACAGGCATGTTCCGCGTGGAACTGGCGCGTGCTGTTGTTGCCGCAGTGTTGCTGTGGCCGGTATTGCCGCTGCATGCGCAGACCACCGAGCTGCCCGAGCCGGTGAGCAATGTGCTGGCCCGTTACAAGCTTCCACCGGGTTCATTCAGCGTTTTCGTGCAGAAGGTCGGTGCTGCTTCCCCGCTGCTGACATTCAATGAAAGTGTGCCGCGCAATCCGGCCTCGACCATCAAGCTGCTGACCACCTTCGTGGCCCTCGACGAACTCGGCCCC
>JBIJCV010000152.1:0-5013 GCA_044344525.1 Gammaproteobacteria bacterium
AAATAATGAAGGCAAAAAGGGCCAACAGCGAACTGTTGGCCTTTTTGTGAATGGTGGAGGCGGCGGGAATCGAACCCGCGTCCGCAAGTCCGCTGCCATGAGCTCTACATGCTTATTCCGCCTTTTGTCTTGCTGGCAGCTACCCGACGGACAGGGACAACTGACAGCCAGTCCAGTAAATGGGCGTTTAACCGTCAGGTCCTGGACAAACCCTCGGGCGAGCTTGTGTTTGATGACTCCTGGCTCCGGACCGCACAAGCACGGACCCGGTCAGAAGGCTCTAGCGCTGGTTTTTAAGCAGCGAGAGCGTAGTTGTCGTCGTTGGCAACTATAAGGTTTGCAGATGGATTTACGAGGTAACCTGCACCTCGGCATGCACCCAGGGGTTTGTAACCCACGTCGAAACCATGTCGCCCCCAGTGCAGTGATTATTGGGGCTGGGGGGCGGGAAGACAAGGGCGGGGGTCGCGGGGATCGCGCCTGAAGGCGCTCCCACAGAAGGCGCTCCTACGCGCGGCGCAAAAGCCGGCTTTTCTGTCGCTGCCAGTCGCGATCCTTGATGGTGTCGCGCTTGTCCTGGTTCTTTTTGCCCTTGGCGAGACCCAGCGTGACCTTGACCTTGCCTTTGTCCCAGCGCATGGCCAGCGGCACCAGCGTGTAGCCGTCGCGCTCGACGTTGCTGCGCAAGCGGTCGATTTCGCGGCGGTGAAGCAGGAGCTTGCGCAGCCGCACCGGATCCGGGATCACATGCGTGGAGGCGGAGGGCAATGGTGCGATATTGGCGCCCAGCAGCCAGACTTCGCCATCGCGGAAGATCGCGTAGGCTTCCTTCAGGTTGCCGCGTGCCGCGCGCAGGCTTTTGACTTCCCAGCCGGTGAGCGCGATCCCGGCCTCGATCTGGTCTTCGATGAAATAGTCGAAGCGCGCCTTGCGGTTTTCGACGATAAGGCTGGATCCGGCGCCTTTGGCCGGTTTGCTGGATTTGGCTGAGCTCATGGGTGAATTGTCGGCGCGACGCAGTTCGGCAACAATCCTGCCAAGTTTGTCCGGATAGCGAAAGCGAAATCGTTCCCATGCGTGAAGTTCACCGTAGTGCCATCGTGCCGTATCCGGCACCGGCCATGTATGCCCTGGTCGCGGATCTGGAGGCCTATCCCGAATTTCTGCCCGGCTGTACCGGCAGCGCGGTGCTGGAGCGGCAAGCGGATTCCCTGCTGGCGAGCCTCGCTTTGTCGAAGGGACCATTCCAGGCTTCGTTCACTACCCGCAATGTGCTGGAGCCGCCGCGGCGGATGAGCATGGATCTGGTGGATGGGCCATTCAGCAGCCTGCACGGCGAGTGGACGCTGGTGCCGCTCGGCGAGAATGGCTGCCGCATCGAGCTGCGCGTACGCTTTGAATTTGCCAGCAGAGCGCGCGATCTGCTGCTCGGGCCGGCCTTTGAGCTGACCTGTGGCAGCCTCGTGGATGCCTTTGTCAGCCGGGCAAAAAAGCTCTATGGCTGAGCTGATCGAGGTACAGGTGGCCTATGCGCGGCCGGATGTGCAGGTGGTCAGAGCCCTGAGCGTGCCGGTGGGCACCCGGGCGCGCGCTGCGCTCAGGCTGTCGGGGCTCGTTGCGCAATTTGCAGAAATTGATCTGGACCGCTGTCCGCTTGGTATCTTCGGGCGGGAGATCAGCGGCGACCGCGAACTGCATGCGGGTGACCGGCTCGAGGTTTACCGGCCGCTGCGCAAGGATCCGCGCACGGCGCGCTGGGAGGCCGTCGCGCAGGGCACCGTGCTGGGTCGTGGATCAGATCGGTAGTCGCTGCCTCAGGACTGCTTGTCGACCGGTACGTCCTGATCGATTTTCGTGACCACCTCGTCCTTGAACCAGATGATCACCCAGTGCTGCAGGGCTGTGTCGCTCTTGCCTGGTTTCAGGTAGTACATGTAGTCCCAGCGATCTTTGCGCAAACCGGTACCAGCCAGCGGTGTACCGAGCAGAAAGCGCACCTGGCTGCGCGTCATGCCGATCTGTACCGCATCGATGTCGGTCTGGTCGAGCAGGTTGCCCTGCTGTACGTCGACGCGATACACGCAGGCCGTCAGGCCGCAGAGCAATAACGGAATGAGAAGTCTGGTCAGCAGGCTGCGCATCAGGGTCGGCCCCATGTTCCGGTGCTGGTAGCTGTTGGAAAGCTGGTGGATAATCCGGGCGGATGATAGCCGATCGAAGCTGCTGATGGAGATCAACGACCTACGCAAGGCGGGGCTCAAGGCCACGACTGCCAGGTTGCGGATTCTGGAAATCCTGCAGCAGGGCGGTACCCAGCACCTCAGTGCCGAGGAAATCTATCGTCGTCTTGTGGACGCCGGTGAGGATGTCGGTCTTGCCACCGTGTATCGGGTGCTGACGCAGTTCGAGAATGCCGGACTGGTCACGCGGCACAATTTTTCCGGCGACCATTCGGTTTTCGAGATCGGCTCCCGCAAGCATCACGACCATATGGTGTGTGGTGAGACCGGCCGGGTTATCGAGTTTTCCAGTGAGGAAATCGAGCGCCTGCAGCGGGAGATTGCCCGCAAGCAGGGCTACGAGCTGGTCGATCACAGCCTGGTGCTGTACGTGCGGCCGATAAAGGCCGAGTGACTCAGGCCGGCGCGCGCCGCCGGCTGGCCGGTTTTTGCGGTTTGCTGCCGGCGGGTTGTGCCGCGGCGGCCAGCATTTCCTGCGCATGTGCCCGCGTCTGTGCGGTGATGCTGAGTCCACCGAGCATCCGCGCGATTTCCTCTGTGCGCTCGGCGGGATCGAGCTTCTGTACGGCGGTGCTGGTCTTGCCGCGCACCGCCTGCTTGCGCACCGTGAAGTGCTGGCCGGCCTGGACCGCCACCTGCGGCAGATGCGTGACGCACAATACCTGACGCTGGCTGCTGAGTTCGCGCAGCTTGCGGCCAACGATTTCAGCGACCGCACCACCTACACCGGCATCGACCTCGTCGAAAATCAGCGTCGGTGCGCCGTGCGCCGCCGTGGCGACCACCTGTATGGCCAGATTGAGGCGCGACAGTTCTCCGCCCGAGGCAACCCGGCTCATCGGTGCCGGTGGCTGGCCGGGATTGGCGCTGACCAGGAACTCGATATCGTCTGCGCCATCGGGTCCGATTGCCGCGTCCGCCAGTGGTCTGATACGCACCTCAAACTGACCACCGGCCATGCCCAGCGTCGCCATGTTTTGCGTGATGGCCTGCGCGAGGCTCGCTGCCGCCTTGTTGCGCTGGGCAGTGAGCTGTGCAGCAAGCGTGCCTAGCGCGCTGCGTTTCTCGGCAGCGATGCTTTCAAGTTGCTGACAGGTCTCGGCGTAGTTGCTCAGCTGCGCCAGTTCCTCGCTGAGCCGGGCCTGCAGTGCCGGCAGTTCATCCGGCGTGATGCGATGCTTGCGTGCCGCCTCCTGCAAGGCTGCCAGCCGGTCATCGAGTTCGCTCTCACGGGCCGGGTCCTGGTCTAGCGTGTCGATGCGTTGCCGGATCAGGTCGGCGGCTTCGTGAATCTGGATGTCGGCCTCCGTGAGCATCTGCAGGGCTGCGGCCAGTCCCGGGTCGAAGCTCAGCACCTCGTTTAACGCCTGACGCGCAGCTGCGACCGCGGCTTGTGCGGAGCCGCTTTCATCGTCATAGGCGCGGCCCAGCGCCGTATGCAGCGCGCTGGCGATCTGCGTCCGGTGGCGCAGTGCCCGATGCTCGCGCTCGGCTTCAGTGTATTCACCCTGACGCGGGTTGAGCGCCTGCAGTTCGCGGACCTGAAAGGCCAGCAGTTCGCGGCGGCTGTCCCGGTCGCGCTCGCGGCTCAGAAGCTCGTGGTATTCATCCTCGGCAGCCCGCCAGCTGCGCCAGGCTTCGCGCAGTGTGGCGCGCAGGGCCAGGGTGTTGCCGGTGCCGTCGAGGACTTCGCGCTGGGTGTTCTTGTGACGCAGGGACTGATAGTCCTGCTGTCCGCAAATATCCACCAGCAGCTCGCCCAGTTGGCGGAGCGTCTGCAGCGGTACGGGTCGACCGTTGATCCAGGCGCGCGAGCGGCCATCGTTGCCGACCACACGACGCAGTACACACTCACCGGATGCCTCGCCAAGGTCGTTTTCGAGCAGCCATGCAGTGCCTGCCGGGCTGTCAGTCGTGTCGAAGGTGGCGCTGACTTCGAGGCGTTCCGCGCCGCTGCGGATCGCCAGCGCGTCGCTGCGTTCGCCAAGCGCCAGCGCCAGTGCATCGATGAGGATGGATTTGCCGGCGCCGGTTTCACCGGTGAGCGTCGTGAAGCCGGCACCGATCTCGATCGCGACTGATTCGATGACGGCCAGGTCGCGAATGTGCAACTCGCGCAGCACTAGCCACCATCAGCTTTTGCAGGCAGGTGGGTGGGCGTGCTGTCACGCGCATCGCGCCCCCAGAGCAGCTTGCTGCGCAGGATTCCGAAGTAGTCGTAGCCGACCGGGTGGATGAGTTCGATCCGCTCTTTGGCGGCCCGCACCTGGATACTCCACCCCGGGCCGAGTTGTCCGACCGGCTCACCGTCGCAGCTGACGTCGGCGTGCTCGGACTGCGCGGCCCGCAGCCTGACTTCGGCGACGCGCGTGGCGGGGATCACCAGTGGCCGGTCGCTGAGCGTATGCGGACAGATCGGAATCAGGAGCAGCGCGTCGAGACTGGGCTCGACGATCGGGCCACCGCAACTCAGCGCATAGGCGGTGGATCCGGTCGGTGTGGAGACGATGAAGCCATCACCCAGGTGGGTGTTTACATACTTTCCATCGACGAAGGTCTGGTACTCACACATGCGGCCGGTGGCATGCCGTTTGACCACTACATCGTTGAGCGCCATGCCGCTGGCCACGATGTCGTCGCCATGCTGCAGATCGACCAGCAACAGCATGCGCTGCTCGCTGACATACTTGCCAGCCAGCACTTCATCGACCCGGGCGAGCATGTGCTCGGGGCCGACGTCAGCCAGAAAACCCAGCCGGCCGCGATTGATGCC
>JBIJCV010000114.1:0-5853 GCA_044344525.1 Gammaproteobacteria bacterium
CAGCGGCGTGATTCCGATGGGCGCCGTGCTCACCGACCGGCGTATCTACGACGCCTGCATGACCGGCCCGGAGCAGGGCATCGAGTTTTTTCACGGCTACACCTATTCCGGTCATCCGGTGGCGACTGCTGCGGCGCGGGCGGCGCTGGCGGTGTATCGCGAGGAGGGGCTGTTCGAGCGGGCCGCAACGCTGGCTCCGCTGTTCGCTGACGCGGTGCATTCGCTCAAAGGAGCGCCGCATGTGATCGATATCCGCAACATCGGACTGATTGCCGGCATCGAACTGGAGCCGCGCGCGGGTCAGCCGACCGCTCGCACCATGGATGTATTCCGCCACTGTTTCGCCAACGGCGTGCTGGTGCGTACTACTGGCGATACGCTGGCGCTGACGCCGTCGCTGACGATCGAGCCCGCGCAGATCGGGCAGATCATCGATGCGCTCGGCAAGGCGCTGCGCGCGGTGGCCTGAGTGAGTCGCTGAACATGGCAGCGAATGTTCCGGTCACCGCAGGCCCGGCCATGATTCCGCACTGGATCAACGGACAGCGCCTGCTGGTTGCCGCCGGCCGTCATGCCCAGGTATTTGATCCGGCGACAGGCGTAGTCACCGGCCGGGTGCCGCTGGCTTCAGCGGCAGAAGCGCAGGCGGCAGTGGCGGTGGCCTTGCGTGCATTGCCGGCCTGGCGCGATACGCCGGCGCTGAAGCGCGCCCGCGTTCTGTTCCGCTTCCGGGAACTGGTCGCGGCCCATCAGGATGAACTGGCCCGGCTCATCACTGGTGAGCATGGCAAGACGCTGGGCGATGCGGCCGGCTCCCTGCAGCGTGGGCTGGAAGTGATCGAGTTCGCCTGCGGCATACCGCATCTGCTGCAGGGCGAGGCCAGTCGCGACGTCGGCAGTGGTATCGATTGCCAGTCGTTGCGCGAGCCGCTGGGCGTCTGTGCGGGCGTCACACCTTTCAACTTTCCGGCCATGGTGCCGCTGTGGATGTTTCCGGTGGCCATCGCCTGCGGCAACACCTTTGTACTTAAACCTTCCGAGCGCACGCCCTCGTGCGCGGTGCGTCTCGCGGAACTGATGAGCGAGGCCGGTCTGCCGCCCGGCGTTTTGAACGTGCTGCACGGTGATCGTGAGGCCGTCGACGCGTTGCTGGTTCATCCGGACGTGGCGGCGGTGAGTTTTGTCGGTTCGACGCCGGTGGCACGGCATGTGTATGCCGAATGCGCGCAGGCTGGCAAGCGCGTACAGGCGCTCGGTGGTGCGAAGAATCATCTGCTGGTGATGCCGGATGCCGATATGGCGCAGGCCGCCGATGCGCTGATCGGTGCGGCCTACGGCTCGGCGGGCGAGCGTTGCATGGCGATCTCGGTCGCGGTTGCAGTCGGTGCCGCGGGCGATGCGCTGCGTGCCGCGCTGCTGCCGCGGATCGCAGCACTGCGGCTCGGTGCTGGCAACCGGCCGGGTGTCGATATCGGCCCGCTGATCACCGCCCAGCACCTGGAACGGGTGCGTGGCTATATTGCTGCCGGCGAGGCTGAGGGTGCCGAGCTGGTGGTGGACGGACGTGCTGCTGGCAACAGTGTGCAGGGCGGGTTTTTTCTCGGGCCAACGCTGTTCGATCATGCCAGCAGCACCATGCGTATCTGGCGTGAAGAAATCTTTGGGCCGCTGCTCACCATCCTGCGTGTAGCGACGCCAGCCGAGGCGCTGGCACTCGTGAACGGGCATGAGTTTGCCAACGGCGCGGCGATCTTTACCCGTGACGGGCGACTGGCGCGCGAGTGCGCTGCGCAGCTGGACGTCGGCATGGTCGGTATCAATGTGCCGATTCCGGTACCGGCAGCGTTCTTCAGTTTTGGTGGCCGCAGGAATTCCTTCTTCGGTGACAGCAATATTCATGGCGTCGAAGGCGTGCGTTTCTATACGCAGATCAAGACCATCAGCTCGCGCTGGCCGCGCAGCCACGAACCAGGTGATAGCAGCCTGGATATGCCTACCCTCTGATTGCCGGGAGCACTCACATGTTGATTGGCGTACCGAGCGAGATCAAACCGGACGAGTACCGTGTCGGCCTGACGCCCACCAGTGTGCGCGAACTCGTGCATCACGGGCACCAGGTGCTGGTGCAGAGCAATGCCGGGGCGGGTATCGGCCTGTTCGATGCGGACTATGCGCGTGCCGGTGCGGCCATAGCGCCGACGGCTGCCGAGGTCTATGCGCAGGCGGCGATGATCGTCAAGGTGAAGGAGTTGCTGGCAGTCGAGTTCCCGCTGCTGCGCGCCGGACAGGTGCTGTTCACCTATCTGCATCTGGCGCCCGACGCACAACAGACCTCCATGCTGCTCAAGTCCGGTGTCGTTGCGATCGGTTACGAGACGGTGACCGGACCGAATCACACTCTGCCGCTGCTCTCGCCGATGAGCGAAGTTGCCGGGCGCATGGCGGTGCAGGCCGGCGCGCATTGCCTGGAACGCGAAGCGGGCGGGGCCGGCATCCTGCTTGGCGGCGTCCCCGGCGTGAAGGCGGCCAACGTGGTCGTGCTCGGTGGTGGTGTGGTCGGTACCAATGCCATTCGGGTGGCGATGGGCATGGAGGCACAGGTCAGCGTGATCGACCGTTCGCTGCCGCGTCTCAAGGAACTCGACTTTCAATTCGGTGGCCGCCTGAACACGGTCTACTCGACGGTCGAAAGCATCGAGCACTATGTGGCCGAGGCTGATTTGGTGATCGGGGCCGTGCTGGTGCCGGGTGCCGCCGCACCCCGGCTGGTGAGTCGTGAGATGGTGCGCGGGATGCGTGATCGTTCGGTAGTCGTCGATGTGGCGATCGATCAGGGCGGCTGTTTCGAAACCAGTCGCCCGACAACCCATTCGCAGCCCACCTACATCGAGGAGGGCGTGGTGCACTACTGTGTGGCGAACATGCCCGGTGCCGTTGCGCGCACCTCAACCTTTGCCCTCAACAACGCGACGCTGCCCTACGTGCTGGCGCTGGCCGACAAGGGTTACCGCCAGGCACTGCTCGATGATCCCGGTCTGCTCGATGGCCTGAATATCCACGCAGGCAAAGTCTGCTGTGCAGCGGTTGCCGAAGCGCTCGGTCACAGCTACGTTGAGCCGCGTCGCGCGCTAGGTTCGCCGTAGGAGCGCCTTCAGGCGCGATCCCTAACGGTAGGAGCGGCTTCAGCCGCGATTTTTTTGTCGCATTAAGATCGCGGCTGAAGCCGCTCCTACGACCAGGCAAAATATCTGGCGGCGTAGCCGGCGGGGAACACGGAGGTACCGCGTGGCAGTTCGACGCAGCCGGCAGTGCCGCCGAGCGCGGCGAAATCACCGGAAGTATTGGTCTGTTTCGGCCTGCCCAGGCAGCGTCCGTCAGTTGTGTACTCAAGCGTCACCGGTACAAAGCAGCTGAGATCCGGCTCAAAGCGGATTTCCTCAGCCAGTCCGATGACCGGGGCAGCCGTGTCGTTCAGTCGCATCGCGCGCAGCAGTCCGGGCAACGCATAGCGCACCAGACAGACAAGACTCGAGACCGGGTTGCCCGGCAGCGCGAACACCGGCTTCCCGGTGGGGGAAACACCAAACCACAGCGGCAAGCCAGGACGCTGCAGGACCTTGTGGAAGACCAGTTCCATGCCGAGCGCCAGCAATACCTGCGGCACGTAATCAAATTCGCCCATCGACACGCCGCCGGTCAGGATCAGCACATCGTGCTCCGCCAGCAGGCGGCTGAGTTCGTGTTCCAGGATCGCGCGATCGTCAGGCAGATGCGCGCGCGTGCAATGCCTGAAGCCGCGTGCAGCCAGCGCTGCGGTGATCGCACGATCATTTGACGAGCGGATCTGGTTGGCGCCGACCGGCTGGCCGACATCCACCAGTTCATCACCGGTGGAAATCACCGCGATCGAGGGCCGGCGCGAGACCTCCACGCTGGCGGAGCCGCCGACGGTCAGAATGGCCATTTCCGGTGCGCCGACCAGTGTGCCGGGTGTCAGCAGTGCCGTGCCGCGTGGGTGATCGGAGGCGCGCCGGTGGATGCACTGGCCGGCAACCGGCTGGTAACCGTTCTCCAGTGTGACAAGATCGGCTGCGCGGCTGATGCGCTCGACCGGAATCACGGTGTCCACGCCAGCTGGCAGGGCTGCACCGGTCATGATTGCGACGCAGCTGTCGTTGTCTGCGACGCTGACCCGGTCGCCGCCGGCGCCCTGCGTGCCGATCACCCTGAAGCTGCGCACGCCGGCTGCGATTGCCGCGTGACGGATTGCAATGCCGTCCATGGTCACGCGGTCGAAGGGCGGCTGGTCGCGCTCGGCGCTGACGGTCTGGCGCAGCACTTCGCCACAGGCACGGTCGATCGCTACGCGTTCAGTGCCCCAGTCGGGCATGCGCGCGAGGATCAGTTCAGCTGCTTCGCTGACATCGATGCGGCGCCGGGCGCTGTCACTGCTCAAGGGATGCCGCTCCGTGGTTGTGCTGTCGTCGCGTTGACGGCCTGGATCTGCGCCAGTATCGACAGGGCGATGCTTTCCGGCGAGTCGGCACCGATGTCGAGGCCGGCAGGGCCGTGCAGGCGACCGCGCAGGACCTGACCCGCTGCGCCAAGATCCCGCAGCAGTCGCTCGCGTCGTGCCGGTGGTCCGAGCAGACCGATGTACGGGATGCCACTGTCCGCGAGTTGCTGCAGATAAATCCGGTCGGTGGCGAGGTGATGGCTCATCACCACCACTGCCGAGAAGCTTTCCAGTGACCACCGCTGCGCCAGTTCGATGGCTGGCGCACACTGGGCATGCTCAGCCGTACCGAAGCCATCGCGTTCCAGATAGGCCGGCCGGTGATCCGCCACGCTGACGCGCCAGCCGAGCGTATCAGCGAGCGTCACCAGCGGAATCGCATCGAGCCCGGCGCCGAGCACCAGCAGGCGCGGCAGCGGATACAGCGGGGCGATCAGCGCCTGCAGGCTTTGCCCGTCGTGTGTGAATCGGTGCAGAGCTGCAGCGGGCTGTGCCGCTGTATACAACCCGGTGAGCGTTCTGGTCAGTTCTGGATCGAGGCCCGTGAACTGCATGCGGGCAGGCGTGAGTACCAGGCTCCGGCCGGCGAGGCCCGGATCGGCCGGGCTCTCGACCAGCAGTCCGCAAACGCCGACCTCTGTGCCGAGTAGCACGTCGCTGATGGCCGTGAAAGGTTGATAGTCATCAACGGCCGAGAGTCGCTGCAGCAGAATCCGCAGCAGGCCGTTGCAGCCCACGCCCAGGCCGAACAGTTCGTCCGCCTCGTCGCGCAGGTCATAGGTGACACAGGCGGCGATGCCGGTGGCCATCACCCGCTGTGCATGTTCAGCCAGATCGCCCTCGAGGCATCCGCCGCTGACCAGACCCTGATAGTCGCCAGATGCGTTGATGAGTATCCGGTGACCGGCTTTGCTGTAGGTCGACCCGGCCGTCTCGATCACCGTGGCCAGCGCCAGTGTCTGCTGCGTATTCCGCCAGGCCGCAAAACGTTGCAGGAGCGCCTTGCTGCTCATGCCGGTACCTGCCGGTTCCGCTCAGAGTTCATCGCTGACCCGCAATACGAGCTTGCCCATCGCTGCGTTGGCTTCGAGTCGCTGATGCGTCTGGGCGGCCGCATGCAAGGGCAGCACGTCCTGGATCACCGGGGCGATCTGCCGGCGCTCGAGTAGCGGCCACACCTGTTGTTCCAGTGCACGGGCGATTCGTCCCTTCTCGGCGACCGGGCGGCTGCGCAGCGTGGAGCCGGTGACCGTCAGGCGTTTGACCAGCAACTGACCGAGGTTCAGCTCGGTCTTTGCGCCGCCAAGGACGGCGATGACGACCAGTCGGCCATCGTC
>JBIJCV010000115.1:0-5840 GCA_044344525.1 Gammaproteobacteria bacterium
CCGATGTCCTCGCAGCCGGCCTCCATCAGCGCTACAGCCAGTTCGACGACCTTGCTTTCCGGCACCACCCCCTCGAGCGTGCAACCGAAGGCGGTGGCGATGTTGCCCTCGAAGCCCGGCCGGCTCCCTGCCGGCAGGCTGCGCAGCAGTTCGGCAATCCGGCGCACATCCTCGATCACATCGGCGTGACTCTTGCGCAGGTTGGCCTTGCTGTGTGTTTCGCTGGCCGACAGCGGCAGCGCGATCTTGTGCGCACCCGCGTTGATCGCGTTTTCTGCACCCTTGAAATTCGGTACCAGCGCCAGCACCGTCAGGCCGGGAATGGTGCGCGCATAAGCCACGATCTCGGCTGCATCCGCCATCTGTGGCATGAGCCTTGCGGGCACAAACGAGCAGACCTCGATTTCCCGGACCCCGGCGGCAGCCTCGGCGGCGATCCAGGCCTTTTTGGCTGCGGTGGGCATTACGGACTTGATGCTCTGCAGGCCGTCACGGGGGCCTACTTCGCTGACGAGTACGTCGATTTCGTTGCTGCCGGACATGCTGGATTCCTGATCACTGCGGGTGCTTATTCTATATGGGCCGGCAGTCATGGATAATCCACACTCCCGAAACCGGTGCCCGCGGGCCCGGCAGCAGACATAACACCGAAAAGGCGCAGTGATGACAGGTTCGCAGGGTTTGCCCCTCGCAGGGGTGCGGGTGATCGAATTTACGCACATGGTGATGGGACCCGCTGCCGGACTGATCCTGGCTGATCTGGGTGCCGATGTGATCAAGATCGAGCCGGTCGATGGCGACAGCACCCGGCATCTGCCGGGCTCGGGGTCCGGCTATTTCCCGATGTACAACCGCAACAAGCGCAGCCTGTGCGTCGACCTGAAATCCCCTGACGGGCTTGCCGCGGTGCTGCGACTCGTCAGCCAGGCTGATGCGCTCATCGAAAACTTCCGTCCCGGCACCATGGACCGGCTGGGCCTCGGTTACGAGACACTCAAGGCCCTGTATCCGCGGCTGATCTATTGTTCCGAGAAGGGCTTTCTGGCCGGACCCTATGCGCATCGCACGGCGCTGGATGAGGTCGCGCAGATGATGGGTGGGCTGGCCTACATGACCGGCCCGCCGGGCAAGCCGCTGCGTGCCGGAACCTCGGTGATCGATGTGCAGGGCGGCATGTTCGGTGCGGTGGGGGTCATCGCAGCGTTGCATCAGCGCAATACGACCGGGCAGGGCCAGAATGTGGTGGCCTCGCTCTACGAGAGCACGGTGTTCCTCGTCGGCCAGCACATGGCGCAGATGGCGGTGACCGGCAAGCCGGCGGCGCCGATGCCGGTGCGCGTATCTGCCTGGGCCATCTACCAGGTCTTTGAGACGGCCGATGACCAGCAGGTATTTGTCGGCGTGGTCAGCGACAAGCAATGGAAGGATTTCTGCACCGCCTTTGAGTTGCACGACCTCGCTGCGGACCACAGTTTCGATACCAACAACGACCGCGTGAAGCACAAGGAACGTCTGGTGCCGCTGATCCAGGCAACGTTCCGCAAGTACAACAAACAGCAGTTGATGGACAAGCTGGAGAAAACCGGCCTGCCATTCGCACCCATTGCACGGCCCGAAGACCTGTTCGACGATCCGCATCTGGCGGCCAGCGAGGGGCTGGTGCCGATCACCATCAGCGATGGCCCGCTGGCTGGCGAAAAGACCCGGCTCCCGGCACTGCCGCTGGAAATGGACGGGCACCGCTTTGGCGTGCACCGCGATGTGCCGCGCGCCGGGCAGCACTCGCGTGAAGTGCTGCGCGAGGCCGGGTATACGGAAGCTGAAATCGGGGCGCTGCTCAGTCGCAAGATCGTTGCGGGTCCGGCCTGAACGGATTGTGAGGCTCGGCCAGAGTGGCTGAACCCGGCGGCACCGTAAAGTTGCCGGATGCTGGCCGCAAGACCGGCGTTGCGGTGCTGCTGATGCTGGGCGCGACGCTGTGCTTCGCCGCGCTCGACGCAACCTCGAAGCATCTGTCGCGCACCTACCCGGTGCCGATGATGGTCTGGGGCCGCTACAGCTTTCATTGCCTGATGATGCTGATTCTGGTTGCGCCCTCGATGCGCATGCGCCTGATCGCGACCAAGCGGCCGGTTGCGCAGGTTGTTCGTGCGCTGTTGCTGACCGGAACCACCGGTTTTTCCATGGCCGGCTTTTCCCTGATGCCGCTCGCCGAAAGCACGGCCATCGTTTTCATCACACCGCTGGTCGTGGTGCTGCTCGCGCACTGGCTGCTCAGGGAGTCGATCGCCGGCATCCATGTGCTGGCAGTCATCGCAGGGTTTCTTGGCATCCTGCTGATCGCACGGCCCGGCGGTGCGCTGAACATGCCCGGCCTGGTCTGGATGCTGCTGGCCGCAGCCTGCTATTCCGGTTATCAGATCCAGACACGGCAGCTGTCGCCGACCGAGAACACCCTGACCATGCTTTTCTATACGGCGCTGGTCGGCACTGTCACGATGACGCTGGCTGCGCCCCTGTACTGGGGTGGACCGATGCCCGGCTGGATCGATGCGGCGCTGATCGCCTCGCTGGGAATCTACGGCGGTACGGGTCACCTGATGCTGACGCGGGCCTTCCGTTACGCTGCCGCCTCGTTTCTGTCGCCCTTCCTCTATGTGCAACTGGTCTGGGCGATGCTGCTCGGCTGGCTGTTCTTCCGGCATCTGCCCGACCTGCTCTCGCTGGTCGGCATGGCGGTGATTGTCGGCAGCAGCCTTTCGATCGCGTATGCGGAAAGACTCAGGCATTCAGCCTGAGGTTTTCTGAACCCTTGTCGACAGTTCCACTGCCGCTAGCGAACGAAAGAACCACTTCTTCGCCACTTCCGTCGCCACGATGTAAGCCGTCACGATGAGGATGACTGCGCCGATCAGCGGCGCCCCCGGTGGCACGAACCCGAACATCGAACTCAGCGGCCCGAGGAACGGGGTCGCGAATGTGGCGGCGGCCATCCCGAGTGTCAACCACAACAGCAACCGGCTCGGGCGGCTGTGCATAACCGGCTTGCGGGTTCGCAGGACGAGCACGACCGCGATCTCGGTGAGCAGCGAGATCATGAACCATGAGGTCTGGAACATTGCCTCGTTCGCGTCGAAAACGAGCAGCAGAACGGCGAAAGTCAGCAGATCGAATACCGAGCTGATCAGTCCGAAGACCAGCATGAAACGCCGGATATCCCGGATGTTCCAGCGCTGCGGGCTGGCCACCCGATCCGGATCGACATTGTCACTGGAGATTGCGATCGAGGGGACATCGGAGAGAAAGTTGTTCAGCAGGATCTGTTTGGCGGCGAGGGGCAGAAACGGCAACAGCGGTGTCGCCAGGGCCATGCTGATCATGTTGCCGAAATTCGCACTGGTGGTGATCGAGATGTACTTGAGCGTATTGGCAAAAGTCCGCCGGCCGTCCTCGACGCCAGAGCGCAACACATCGAGATCTCGGCTGAGCAGGATGATGTCGGCGCTCTCACGCGCCACATCCACGGCTTCCTTGACCGACAGGCCGACATCGGCGGCATGCAGGGCCGGTGCATCGTTGATGCCATCGCCGAGATAGCCGACCGAGTGTCCGGTGCGCTGCAGTGCGCGCACGATCCGCTCCTTCTGCTGCGGGTCGATTTCGACAAAGAGGTCGGTGCGCGGTGCGAGATGCCACAGCGCCTCATCCTTGAGTTGCGCAAGGTCTTCGCCGGTGAGTATGGACTTTGCATCGAGCCCTACCGCTTCAGCCAGATGTGCCGTCACATAGCGGTTATCGCCGCTGATCACCTTGACGCTGATGCCGAGCTGGCGGAGGTCGTGGATAGCACGTTTCGCCTCGGCTTTTGGGGGATCGTAAAAGACAAGCAAGCCGCGCAAGGCCATGCCCTGTTCGTCGTCACGGCTGTAGTGCGCTTGCACTCCAAGGGTTCGGGTCGCTACGGCCAGAACACGGAAACCCTCGGCGCCCTTGGCCTTGAAGAGTCTCTCCAGTGCTGCGCGGCGCGCACTATCGAGTGGCACCTGGGTGCCATCCATGTGCAGCCACGAGCAGATGTCGAGCACATTCTGGAAAGCCCCCTTGGTGACGATGAGTGCCTGCGACGGTGCGTCTGCTGCGGTCACGACGATGGTGAGTCGGCGGCGCAGGAAGTCGTAGGGTATTTCGTCGACCTTGGTGAAGCCTGCTGTTGTCAGCCCGGCACTCTCGCCTGCGGCCACGATGGCGGCATCCAGCGGGTTGTCGATACCAGTCTCGAACGCTGCATTGAGGAAAGCGAGGTGCCGAACCTCATCCGACGGCTGGTTGTCTGCGTCCAGCGCCTCGCGCAGAACGATGGTGCCCTCGGTCAGGGTGCCTGTCTTGTCGGTGCACAGTATGTCCATGCTGCCGAGGTTCTCGATGGCATCGAGCCTGCGGACAATCACGCCGCGCTTGCTCATGGCCCGGGCGCCAGCCGAAAGGGTTACGCTGATGATCGCCGGCAGCAACTCGGGCGACAGACCCACCGCCAGCGCCACGGCGAACAGCAGGGAGCCGATCACCGGGCGGCCGAGCAGCAGGTTCACCACCAGCACGAACAGCACGATGACCACCATCACCCGGATGAGCAGATAGCCGAACTGGCGCACGCCACGCGTGAAGTCCGTTTCGGGCGGCCGTGCCCGGATCCGTGCAGCGATGCTGCCGAAGGCTGTCCGGTGACCGGTCATGACGGCGAGCACCTTTGCTGTGCCGCTGCGCACCGAGGCGCCAAGATAGACGGTGTTGCTGCGGGCGGCGAGGGGTGTACCCGGCGCAATGATGCCCGGCTGCTTCTCGACCGGAAACGACTCTCCGGTCATGCTCGCTTCGCTGACAAGAAAGTCCTCCGCTTCGATGACGAGGCCGTCGGCCGGGATCAGATTGCCGGCCGAGAGCAGAAGCATGTCGCCAGGCACGATCGTGCTGACGGGCACGGTCTGCTCGACTCCGTCGCGGATTACACGGCACAGCAGCGTGAGGCGTTTCTTCAGTTCTTCGACAGCAGTGGATGCCCGGTACTCCTGCCAGAAGCCCAGCAGCGAGCTGCCGAGAATGATCGCCAGGATGATGGCAGCATCGACCCATTGCTGAAGTGCCAGGGAGATCACTGCTGCGAAAGCGAGGATGAGTACCAGCGGGCTTTCGAATTGACGCAGAAACAGCCGCAGTGTGCTTAGGTGGGTTGCATCTTCAACGCTGTTCGGGCCGATGCGGGCGAGTTCAGCTATGGCTTGGCCAGACGACAATCCCCCGGGGCCAGATCCGAGCGCAGAGACCAGCGTGGCCGCGTCCTGGCTCCAGTATTCAGTACCCGGACTGTTCATATGACTGCCTTGATCCTTGTGATGACCGGACCAAACATGGAATGCGCATTGAATTTGCCTGTCTTGCCAGCGCGAGTCAGCCCGCTCTGATTGCGCGAACCTCGGCGGCCCGTTCATCGACCGGGATCACGGGCAGCTCGCCCGGTTTGGCCGGCAGGTTGCGCAGGTGATCCATGATCGCCTGCCATTCCTTGATCTCGCGCCTGGCTCCGTTCCCTGGCCCAGTGGCCAGACTGGCCCGGTCCGTCGTCCCCGGCGGCGGCAGCAGGTAGGGCGAGTCCGTGCGCGGGTCGTCGAGCGCCTCGACCTTCGACTTGAGGGGCTGGCCGTCCTTGTTCTTGGCGACCAGCGGGAGCTTCCCCTTGGTGTACTTCGGGATGGCTGCCAGGATCAGGCCGAGATACAGCGGGCAGCTCAGGCTGTACAGACGTTCGTCCTTTCCGCTGATGTCGATGCCACGATAGCCACGGT
>JBIJCV010000003.1:0-18929 GCA_044344525.1 Gammaproteobacteria bacterium
CGATCTGGCCGTGGTGCGCCGGATCAGTCACCGGATCATGGTCATGTATCTGGGTCGCGTCATGGAGGTGGCGGATGCGGCATCCCTGTGCGCGGCGCCCCTGCATCCCTACAGCCGTGCGCTGATTGCAGCAGTACCGGTGCCCGACCCGCAGCTCGAGCGGCAGCGCAAGCGCACGCTGCCGACCGGTGAAGTGCCGTCCCTGTTTGCGCCGCCTTCGGGTTGTCCCTTCCGGACCCGTTGCAGCCAGGTCATCGAGCGTTGTGTCGGCGAGGTGCCGGTGCTGCGGATAGTTGGGAAGACCTCGGTCGCCTGCCATCGGGCGGGTGAGATCTGAAGCCAGGTCTGCCCGGATTTTCCCGTAAAGAACTGTTCAGTCTGGAATTAGCGGCTGCGTGTCACTAACATAGCCGCCTGTCATACCGGCTACAACCTCCGGCGGCCGGCCCCTGGTGGCTGAGGCGCTGGCACACAAGCAAGGCTCAGCAACATGCGTACGATCCTGCCCGCACTCCTTCTGACGGCCTCTGCCCTGCTCATCGGGGCGATGCCGGCGTCGGCACAGGATGCGGGTTCATCGGCAGGCGATGCGGCGCGTGGCCGTACGCTGGCCAATACCTGCATGGGCTGCCACGGCATCCCTGGTTATCGCAACGCTTATCCCTCTTACGCAGTACCGCAGCTGGCAGGCCAGCATCCCGACTATCTCGTCATCGCGCTGCAGGGCTATAAGGCGCAAACGCGCAAACACCCGACGATGTACGCGCAGGCCGCGACGCTCAGCGACCAGGACATGCGTGATCTGGCCGCTTTCCTGGCTGGCAGTGCGCCGCTGAAGACCGGTACGGCAGTGGATGGTGCGGGTAAAGACAAGTCAACGGCCTGCGTGGCCTGCCACGGTGAGGGCGGCCATAGCCAGATGCCGAACTGGCCGGTGCTTGCCGGTCAGAAAGCTGACTACATCGAACACGCCCTGCACCAGTACAAGAGCGGCGAACGCAAGGATCCGATCATGGGCGCGCAGGTAGCGGCGCTTGCCGATGCCGATATCAAGGTGCTGGCTGCCTACTTCGCTGCACAACCAGGCCTGCAGACCGCCGCCTACAAAAAATAGCCCGGGCGCATACGCCTCCACTGGCGGGGAGCCAGCATGGATTCTTTCAAGGCACTGCGCATTCACCAGGAAGATGGCCACATCGTGCCGCGCCTGGAGCAGCTGAGCCTCGACCAGCTGAGCCCCGGCGACGTCGTCATCCGCGGCGAATACTCCAGCGTCAACTACAAGGATGCCCTGGCCGCCACCGGCAAGGGGCGCATCCTGCGCCGCTTTCCACTGGTCGGCGGCGTGGATGTCGCCGGCACGGTCGTCAGCTCGAGCGATCCGCGCTGCAAGCCCGGCGACCGGGTGGTCGTCACGGGCGGTGGCCTGAGCGAAACCCATGACGGCGGTTTCAGCCAATACGTGCGCGTGCCCGGTGAATGGGCCATCCCGCTGCCGGAGGGCCTCGACACACGCACGGCAATGAGTTTTGGCACTGCCGGCTTCACGGCCGCACTCGCCATTCATCGCCTCGAGCAGAATGGCCAGACCCCCGAGCTCGGTCCGGTCATCGTCACCGGCGCCACCGGTGGCGTGGGCAGTTTTGCTATCGCGATGCTGGCTGAGCGCGGTTATCAGGTCACGGCGCTGACCCGCAAGACAACCGCCAATGACTACCTGCATGGACTGGGCGCCAGCGCCATCCTGGCGCTGCAGGACGTCGATGCTGGCACGCAGCCGCTGAAAAGAGCCGTCTGGGGCGGTGCCATCGACAACCTCGGCGGTGACACGCTGGCCTGGCTGACCCGCACCACCGTGCCCTGGGGCAGCATCGCCAGCGTCGGGCTGACGCAGGGGACGGAACTCAACACCACGGTGCTGCCATTCATCCTGCGCGGTGTCAGCCTGCTGGGCATCAATGCAGTCGACGTGCCGCGCAAGGTGCGGCTCGACATCTGGCAGCGACTGGCCGGCGAGTTCAGGACTGCTGCGCTGGGTCGGATCGCCAGTCGGGAAATCGGTCTGGAGCAGCTGATTGCTGAACTGCCCGCCTGGATTGATGCCACTGTGACCGGGCGCTGCCTGGTTCGGCTCGGCTGAGCAACGGATCGCGCCGGGCATTGGCTATACTGACTCCGTCTGCCGGATCGCCGGAAGCGCTGCTCCGCAAGTACCTCCCTGAACTTGGCCTGATCGCTGACGCAAGGCTGGTGGATGCGCTGGCCGGTTTTTTGCGCCTGCTCGACAAGTGGAACCAGGCCTTCAATCTGACCAGCATCCGCGACCCGGGGGAGATGGTCGTGCGGCATGTCCTGGACTCCCTGTCGGCACGACAGTTTCTGCAGGGCAGGCGTGTACTTGATGTCGGTTGTGGTGCTGGCCTGCCGGGAATTCCGCTGGCGCTGGCCGACCCGGAGCGCAGCTTTACGCTGCTGGACTCAGGGCTGAAGAAGGTACGTTTCGTGCGCCAGGCGATCGGTGAACTCAGGATCAGCAACGCCTGTGCAGTACAGGCGAGAATCGAGGACTACGCGCCGATGCAGCTGTTCGATACGGTGATCAGCCGGGCCTTTGCCGCCCTGCCGGACTTCATAAACGGTGCCGGGAAGCTGGTCGCGCCGGGTGGCAGACTGCTGGCCATGAAGGGCCGTCTGCCGGCCGATGAACTTGAGGCGGTGCCCGAGGGCTGGCTGGCCGAAGCGGTGACGCCAGTGCAAGTCCCCGGCCTGGATGCCGAGCGCCATATGATCGTGCTCAGCCGGCTCGCTGGCGGCGGCGGAACTGCATCATGAGTCGCGTCATCGCAATTACCAACCAGAAGGGCGGGGTCGGCAAGACGACCACCACGGTCAATCTCGCCGCCTCACTGGCGGCACTCAACCGGCGGGTGCTGCTGGTTGATCTGGATCCGCAGGGCAACGCGACCACCGGTTGTGGTATCGACAAGCAGACGCTCGAAGCCTCGACCTGCGAGGTGCTGCTCGGCGAGGCACAGGCACTGGATACCATCGTGTCGGTGACCAACGCCGGCTTCGCCGTGCTGCCCGCCAATGCCGATCTCACCGCAGCCGAAGTGCGCCTGCTGCAGGAAATCGGCCGTGAAATGCGCCTGCGCAAGGCACTCGAGCCGGTGCGGCCCTTGTACGACTATGTGCTCATCGATTGTCCGCCGACCATCAACATGCTGACGCTCAATGCCCTGACTGCCGCCGACGGGGTGCTGATTCCGATCCAGTGCGAGTTCTATGCGCTTGAAGGCCTGTCTGCGCTGCTGGAAACCGTCAAGCAGGTGCGCAACACCGTGAATCCCCAGCTCAACATCGAGGGCCTGCTGCGCACCATGTACGATCCGCGCAACCGGCTGGCCACCGACGTATCTGCCGAACTGGAAAAGCTGTTCCGCGACAAGGTCTACAAGACACTGATCCCGCGCAATGTGCGCCTGGCCGAGGCGCCGAGCTTCGGACTGCCGGCGCTGCTGCACGATCGCAGCTCGCGTGGCGCCCAGGCCTACATGGAGCTGGCGGCTGAGGTGCTGGCTGACGAGACGCCAGCGGGCACCGCTGACAGTCAATCGGGCTAGAATGCCGCCGGTTCGGGCGAACCCGGAAGGACAGGCAAAAAACCATGGTAGTAAAGCGAACTGGCCTCGGGCGTGGTCTTGAAGCCCTGCTCGGCAACCCCGGCGACGCTGCCCAGTCTGGGTTAGCTGGCGCTGAAACTGCCAACCGGAGCGTGGCTGCCGAGGGACTGCGCTCGCTGCCGGTCGATCTGCTCGTGCGTGGCGTCTATCAACCGCGGCACGACATGCACCATGAGTCGCTGGAGGATCTGGCCAGTTCGATCCGCACCCAGGGCGTGATCCAGCCGATCGTCGTGCGCCTGCTGCCAGACAGGGGTCCGGGCAACACCCCACGTTACGAAATCATCGCCGGCGAGCGCCGCTGGCGGGCGGCCCAGATGGCGGGCCTGCAGTCCGTGCCGGTCGTGGTGCGCGATGTTCCCGATTCCGATGCGATCGTGATGTCGCTGATCGAGAACATCCAGCGTGAAGACCTGAGTCCGCTGGAGGAGGCGATGGCCGTTCGCCGGCTGATCGATGAATTCGGGCTGACCCACGAAGCGGCGGCCGATGCCATCGGCCGGTCCCGGGTTGCGGTGTCCAACCTGCTCCGGCTCATGCAGCTCGGTGACGTGGCCCGTGACTTGCTGGAAAAACGGGCCATCGAAATGGGCCATGCGCGTGCCTTGCTGGGACTGAGCGACGGCCGGATGCAGGCCGAGGTTGCCCGTCTGGTCGCCACCAAGGGCCTGTCGGTCCGGGAAACCGAGCGGCTGGTGAAGCGCATGCAGGAGGGCCAGCCCGACAAGGGCGACAAGGCCCATGTTCCGTCCAAGGATCCCGATGTACGACGGCTGGAAAACGATCTGGCCGAAAAACTTGGCGCACGGGTCGCCATTCAGCACGGCCGGGGGGGCAAGGGCAAGGTCGTCGTTGCCTACAACAGCCTTGATGAACTCGACGGCATTCTCGCCCATATCAACTAGCCGAGATCAGGCTGAGAGCGGCCATAGGCAAGGCTTGCAGGCGGTAGATCGAAAGCGACAGCTTGTTAACATGATATCGACACTGACGATATTTTTCGGGCCGCTCCCTGCCGTTCCTGAGCCCCCTTGCGGATTATCCCTATGGCCGGTGAATCGCTCTTGATTGCACGCTGCATCATCTCTAGACTTCCGCGCCTTCGCAGCGCGTTGCGCTGATTACAGTTGCCACATGACCGGCGCGACGCAGAACCAGAAACCACTGCGCCGGGCTGCCTATCGTCTCGCTGCCTGGCAAGTCGCCCTTACTCTCGGGGTGGCGGCCGTCGCAGCCGCAGTCGGTAAGCCTGGGGCAGCTCAGTCGGCATTGATGGGCGGTGGTATCAACATCGTCGCAGGCCTCTATCAGGCCCTGCGGATGTTCGGTAGCCAGGCCGCCCTGCAGCCCGAACGCGTTTTGCGCGCGGTCTATACAAGTGAAGCGATCAAGATCGCCCTGACGGTGGCGCTCTTTATCGTGGTAATCCGGGTCATGCGCCCGCAGTTCGCGCCAATGATCGTCGCCTACGCGGCGACCTTTGTCGTGTATCTGGTGGCGCTCGGTACGGGTTATCCCTGGATGCGAAATGAATTTGACCCGGCTAAGCTCTCCGGCCCAGTGACTGGCCGCGACAGCCCTAACGACGACTAGAACCAGGACGACGGTAACCAAGGCATGTCAGCAGAAGCCCATACCCCTGCCGGGTACATCCGCCACCACCTCACGCATCTGCAGGTCTGCAAGACCGATGAGGGCTGGGTCTGGAACGAGTGCGCCGGGAATTTCCTGGCCGTCAACGTCGATTCAATGATTTTCTCCATCGGGCTCGCGATTTTCCTCGGCTGGCTATTCAGGCGCGTGGCCGTCACCGCCACCCAGCGCGATCCGGGCCGCATACAGGCCATGGTGGAACTGGTTTTCGATGTCGTCGACTCCAGTGTGCGCGGCACCTTTCACGGCAAGAGCAACCTGATTGCGCCCCTGGCGCTGACGATCGTGTCCTGGGTATTCATGATGAATCTCCTCGACCTGATCCCGGTTGATTTCCTGCCCTACGCCGTCGAGCAGCCCGGTATTGCGGAATTCCTGCGCGTCGTGCCGACTGCCGACGTCAACGTGACCTTCGGCATGTCGCTGTCCGTTTTTGCGCTGGTGATTTTCTACAGCATCAAGATGAAGGGCGCCGGCGGCTTTCTCGCCGAGCTGACCATGAACCCGCTGAACCCGAAGACCCTCGGCATCCCCGTGCTGGTCTGGCCGCTGGTGATCGCCTTCAATTTCCTGCTCGAGAGCGTGGCGCTGCTGGCCAAGCCGCTTTCGCTCGCACTGCGGCTCTTCGGCAACATGTATGCCGGCGAGCTGATGTTCATATTGATTGCCCTGCTGGGCGTCTATCAGCTGCCCCTGCACTTTCCCTGGGCGGTGTTCCACATTCTGATCATCACTTTGCAGGCCTATATCTTCATGATGCTCACCATCGTCTACCTGAGTCAGGCGCACGAGCATCACTAGGCCGGCTGAACCGTTGCCAACCCGAACCAACAAACCTTGTCCACAACACTTTGATAATGAGCCAGGAGTAACCGATGGAAACTGTAATTGCCTCAACTGCGATCGCCGTCGCGCTGATGATGGGCCTGAGTGCGCTCGCCGTAGGCATTGGCATGGGCCTGCTCGGCGGCCGCTTCCTTGAAGCGTGCGCCCGCCAGCCCGAACTGGCCAACATGCTCACGACCAAGATGTTCCTCGCTGTCGCACTGCTCGACGCGGTGGCCATGATCGGTGTGGGTATCGCGCTGTTCTTCGCCTTCGCCAATCCGTTCATCGGCCAGTTGCAGTCAGCTGTAGGCGGTTGAGGCGGGGCATCAAAGCCCCGGCTGGATAGCAGGAGTCACGCGGTGGATATCAATCTCACGTTGCTTGGTCAGGCGATCGCCATGGCGGTGTTCGTCTGGTTCTGTATGAAGTATGTCTGGCCTCCGATCATGCAGATCATCGAAGATCGGCAGCGGCAGATCGCCGACGGACTGGCAGCCGCCGACAAGGGTGCCCGCTCCTTCGATGAAGCGCAGGTCCGTATCGCCACGCTTGTTGAAGAAGCACGCGGACAGGCGCGCACCATCATCGACCAGGCGCAGACTCGCGCCAACGATATCGTCGATGAGGCGCGTACCGGCGCAGATCAGGAGCGTGAGCGGATCATCCAGGCGGGGAAGGCTGACATCGACCAGCAGATCAACCGGGCCCGCGATGAGTTGCGTACCCAGGTTGCGGCGATTGCGGTTGCGGGTGCCGAGAAGATCCTGGCACGGGAAATCGATGCCCGTGCCCATCAGGATCTGCTCGACAAGCTCGTGGCACAGATCTAGGAACCTGCGCATGGCCGATAACGCCTTTGCCGCCCGTCCGTATGCCCAGGCAGTATTCGAGATTGCCAAGGCGACTGGCGACTTCCGTTCCTGGTCAGAGTTCCTGCAGCTTGCAGCAACCATGGTCATGGATCCGGATCTCGGCAAGACACTGCAGGCTCCCGGCAGCGACGTGGACAGGATCGCCGTGGCAATGGCGGATATCTGCCGTGAACAGCTCGGCAGCCAGGCCTTTGCTGGTGACGGAGCCCGGGCTACCGCCAGCAATTTTTTGCGCCTGCTCGGCGAGAACCGCCGTCTTGCTGCCCTGCCGGATATCGCCGGGCGTTTTGAGGTGCTTCGGGCTGAAGCAGAGAATACCCTCGACGTCATGCTCACTTCGGCATCGACGGTGGATGAGGGACAGCAGTCACGGATCGCGGCGTCGCTCAAGCAGCGCCTCGGTCGGGAAATCCGGCTCAGCGTAAAGCTCGATCCGGCACTGATCGGCGGTGCGCGTCTCCAGATCGGGGATCGCGTCATCGACGGCAGCGTACGTACAGGTCTAGACAAATTGGCAACCGCCCTGAGCGCCTGAGGCACGGCCTCAAGGACTGCAAGGGATTAGGGGATTCGACCATGGCACTGAAAGCCTCCGAGATCAGCGAGCTGCTCAAGCAGCGCATCAAGAACTTCGAAAGCGCTGCAGAAGCGCGCGACGTGGGTACGGTCATCGCCGTAACCGACGGCATCTGCCGCATCCACGGACTCGCCGATGCCAAGTACGGCGAGATGCTCGAGTTTCCGAAAAACACCTTCGGCCTGGCCCTGAACCTCGAGCAGGATTCGGTCGGCGCCGTGGTGCTCGGTGACTACAAGCACATCTCCGAGGGCGATACGGTGAAAACCACCGGCCGCATTCTCGAGGTTCCGGTCGGGAACGCTCTGCTAGGTCGAGTGGTCAATTCGCTGGGTGAACCGATCGACGGCAAGGGGCCAATCAATGCCTCCGGCCGTTCACCGATCGAACAGGTGGCGCCGGGCGTCATCACCCGCCAGTCGGTCAATCAACCGGTACAAACCGGTCTCAAGGCGATCGACGCCATGGTGCCGATCGGTCGCGGCCAGCGTGAGCTGATCATCGGCGACCGCCAGACCGGCAAGACCGCCGTCGCGATCGACGCGATCATCAATCAGAAGGGCACTGGCATAAAGTGCATCTACGTGGCGATCGGCCAGAAGAACGCCTCGGTCGCAACCGTGGTGCGCAAGCTCGAAGCAGCCGGCGCGATGGATCACACCATCGTGGTGGCGGCTACCGCTTCCGAGTCCGCAGCGATGCAATACATCGCGCCGTACTCCGGTTGCGCGATGGGTGAATTCTTCCGTGACAACGGCGAAGACGCGCTGATCATCTATGACGATCTGACCAAGCAGGCGTGGGCCTACCGCCAAATATCGCTGCTCCTGCGCCGTCCGCCGGGCCGCGAAGCCTATCCGGGTGACGTGTTCTACCTGCACTCCCGTCTGCTCGAGCGTGCCGCACGCGTCAACGCGGCCTTCGTCGAACAGGCCACGGGTGGCAGGGTCAAGGGCAAGACCGGTTCGCTCACCGCGCTGCCGATCATCGAAACCCAGGCAGGCGACGTATCGGCATTCGTGCCGACCAACGTGATCTCGATCACCGACGGCCAGATCTATCTGGAAACCGACCTGTTCAATGCCGGTATCCGTCCGGCCATCAACGCCGGCCTCTCGGTATCGCGCGTGGGCGGTTCGGCACAGACCAAGATCATCAAGAAGCTCGGCGGCGGTATTCGTCTGGCGCTGGCCCAGTACCGCGAACTCGCGGCCTTCGCCCAGTTTGCCTCGGATCTCGACGAGTCCACCCGCAAGAGCCTGGATCGTGGTCAGCGGGTCACCGAACTGATGAAACAGAAGCAGTACAGCCCGCTGTCGGTCGGTCTGATGGCCGTATCGCTGTTTGCCGTCAACGAAGGTTATCTCGACGATGTGCCGGCGAAGCAGGTCACCAGTTTCGAGGCAGCGATGCATGACTTCGTGAGCGACAAGTTCGCTGCACTGATTGCCCAGATCGATTCAACCGGCGACTACAACGATGAAATCGTCGCGGGCCTGCACAAGGCCATCGGTGAATTCAAGAAGAGCGGCACCTACTGAAGTTCTGCATGTTGACCCCGGACAGGAATAGCTGATGGCTGGCGCCAAGGAAATCCGCACCAAGATCAAAAGCGTGAAGAGCACGCAGAAGATCACCAAGGCGATGGAAAAGGTGGCTGCCTCCAAATTGCGCCGCACCCAGCAGCGCATGACGGCGGCGCGGCCCTATGCCGACAAGATCCGGCAGGTCATCGGGCATCTGTTCGAGGCGAATCCGGAATACCGTCACCCGTTCCTCGAGTCGCGGCCGGTCAAGCGCGTCGGCTATATCGTCGTAACCACCGATCGCGGTCTCTGCGGTGGTCTCAACGTCAACGAATTTCGCCGCCTTGTTCCCGAGCTGCGCCAGTGGCAGGAGCAGGGTGTAGAGGTTGACCTGTGCCCGATCGGCGCGAAGGGCGTGCAGTTTTTCCGCCGTCTGAAGGTCAATGTGGTCGCTGCCACGACGCACCTTGGCGAAAACCCGCATGTAGCGACGCTGATCGGCGCCATGACGGTGATGCTCGATCTGTACAAGGAAGGCCGTATCGACCGCCTCTATCTGGTCCATAACCACTTCATCAACACGATGAGCCAGAAGGCGGAAGTGAAAACACTGCTGCCGGTAGAGGCTGCCGACAAGGGCGATCTGCCCGCCCACTGGGACTACATCTACGAGCCGGATGCTGCAGAGCTGCTCGGTGACGTACTGACGCGTTATGTCGAGACCCAGATCTATCGTGCAGTGGTCGAGAACGTCGCCTGCGAGATGGCCTCCAAGATGGTGGCGATGAAAGCGGCAACCGATAACGCGGGCAAGCTTATCGAGCAGTTGCAGTTGAAATACAACAAGGTACGGCAGGCCAGCATTACGCAGGAGATTGCGGAGATCGTCGGTGGTGCGGCTGCTGTATAAAAGCAGCCCCAAGGAGCGCCACGCGGCGCGAGTTTTTGCGGTTAACCCGGGTCGCGGCTGAAGCCGCTCCTACGGGGGCAGGAGAGAGAGATGAGTAACGGTAAGGTGGTTCAGGTTATCGGCGCAGTGGTAGACGTCGAGTTTCCCCGTGGGGAGATTCCGAACATTTACGATGCGCTGCTGATCAACGAGTTCGATCTCACGCTGGAGGTGCAGCAGCAGCTCGGCGATGGCATCGTGCGCACGATTGCCATGGGCGCCAGCGAAGGCCTCAAGCGCGGTCTGCCGGTGGTCAATACCGGCGAGCCGATCTCGGTGCCAGTCGGGCAGAAAACTCTCGGCCGCATCATGGATGTACTCGGCAGGCCGGTAGACGAAGCGGGCCCGGTGGATTCCGAGCATCGCTGGCCGATTCACCGCGCAGCACCAAGCTATGAAGACCAGGCAGGTGCTACCGAACTGCTGGAAACGGGCATCAAGGTCATCGACCTGATCATGCCGATCGCCAAGGGCGGCAAGGTCGGCCTGTTCGGCGGTGCCGGCGTCGGCAAGACGGTTACGCTGCTGGAACTCATCCGCAATATCGCCGCCGAGCACTCGGGCTACTCGGTGTTTGCCGGCGTCGGTGAGCGTACCCGTGAAGGCAACGACTTCTACCACGAGATGAAGGACGGCGGCGTGCTCGACAAGGTCGCGCTCGTCTACGGCCAGATGAACGAGCCGCCTGGCAACCGTCTGCGCGTGGCGCTGACCGGTCTGACGATGGCCGAGTATTTCCGCGACGAAGGCCGCGACGTGCTCATGTTCATCGACAACATCTATCGCTATACGCTGGCCGGCACCGAAGTGTCGGCACTGCTCGGCCGCATGCCTTCAGCGGTGGGTTACCAGCCGACGCTCGCCGAGGAGATGGGCGTACTGCAGGAGCGGATCACCTCGACCAAAACCGGTTCGATCACCTCCTTCCAGGCGGTATACGTACCTGCCGACGATCTGACCGACCCGTCCCCGGCCACCACCTTCGCGCATCTCGAGGCGACGCTGGTGCTGTCGCGCCAGGTTGCCGAGCTCGGCATCTATCCGGCTGTGGATCCGCTCGATTCCACCAGCCGCCTGCTCGATCCCAACGTGGTCGGCAACGATCACTACGACGTCGCGCGTTCCGTGCAGTCGGTGTTGCAGCGTTACAAGGAGCTGCAGGACATCATCGCGATTCTCGGCATGGATGAGCTGTCCGAAGAAGACAAACTGATCGTGCAGCGGGCGCGCAAAATCCAGCGCTTCCTGTCGCAGCCCTTCTTCGTCGCTTCGCAGTTCACCGGCCAGGACGGCAAGTATGTGTCGCTGAAGGAGACCATCCGCGGCTTCAAGGGCATCGTCGCCGGCGAGTATGACCATCTGCCGGAGCAGGCGTTCTATATGGTTGGCACCATCGACGACGCCGTCGAAAAGGCCAAAACACTGCAGTAGGAGCGCCTTTTGTAGGAGCGGCTTCAGCCGCGATTCTTTTGCCAGGGGAACAGGATCGCGGCTGAAGCCGCTCCAACGGACAGCGGTTAGATTATGAGCACAATCAAGGTCGACATCGTCAGCGCCGAAGGCCAGATCTGGGCCGGTGAGGCCAACCTGGTCATTGCGCCGGGCAAATACGGTGAGGTGGGCATTGCGCCGCGCCATGCGCCGATGATGATGAACCTGCGACCCGGTGAAGTACGCATACAGATGGAAGGCCAGGACGAGCGCTTCTTCTATATCACCGGTGGCCTGCTCGAGGTGCAACCGAACCTGGTTTCAATTCTTGCCGATACCGCACTGCGTGCCGATCAGCTGGATGAACAGGCTGCCGACGATGCACGCCGGGCGGCAGAAGATGCCCTGAAGGGTGTGACCGGCCAGGAAGACCTGGCCCATGCACAGGCGCAGCTCGTCGAAGCCGCTGCGCGCTACCGTGCCGCCCAGAAGCTCAAAGGCAAACGCAAGTAGGAGCGCCTTCAGGCGCGATCATGGGTTCAGATTCGGGATCGCGGCTGAAGCCGCTCCCACCAGCAGCCGCTCCTGCCTATAATCTTCGCCTATGGCAACAAACATCACCGTTATCGTGCTGGCGGCCGGTCAGGGCAAGCGCATGCGCTCGGACCTGCCCAAGGTGTTGCACCCGCTGGCCGGGCGGCCCTTGCTCGCGCATGTGCTCGGTTCAGCGCAGGTCTTGCGGGCGCGCGAGATGCGCGTCGTGCACGGGCATGGTGGCGAGCAGGTCAAACAGGCCTTTGCCAGCCAGACCATAAAGTGGATCCACCAGGCTGAACAGCGCGGTACCGGACACGCCGTGCGCCAGGCGATGCCTGACATCCGTCCCAAAGATGTGGTGCTGGTGCTCTATGGTGATGTTCCGCTGGTGCTGCCGGAAACGCTGCGCAAGCTGGTCGCGAAAGCTGCAAAGGGCCAGCTCGCAATCCTCACCGCCAGACTGCCGGTGCCAACCGGTTACGGTCGCATCGTCCGCGGCGCGCACGGCAGGATCTGTTCGATCGTCGAGGAGAAGGATGCCACGCCCGCCCAGCGTGAAATCGACGAGATCAATACCGGATTACTGGCCTGCCCTGCTGCCCTGCTGGCCGGCTGGACGCGTCGGCTGCGGGCAAATAACGCGCAGAAGGAGTTCTATCTCACAGATTGCGTCGGGCTTGCGGTGAAGGACGAGGTACCGGTCGTATCGGTAACAGCCGGCTCACCCGACGAAGTGCTCGGCATCAACGACAAGGCGCAGCTCGCCGAGGCCGAAGCGATACTCCGTCGCCGCCTTGCCACGGAACTGATGCAGTCAGGCGTGACGCTGGCTGATCCTGAAAGAATCGATATACGCGGCACACTGAAGTGTGGCCGGGATGTCGTTATCGATGCCAACGTGATCATCGAAGGCAATGTTGTGCTGGGTGATGGCGTCCGTATCGGACCCTTTACGCTGGTACGCGATGCAACGGTCGGTGCCGGTACGGTCATTCATTCCCACTGTGTCATTGAGCAGGGCACCATCGGTGCCCGCTGCGACATCGGCCCTTATGCGCGGGTACGCCCCGAAGTGCAGCTGGCCGACGGCGCAAAACTCGGCAATTTTGTCGAGATCAAGAAGAGTGTCATCGGTGCCGGCAGCAAGGTGAACCACCTCAGCTATATCGGCGATGCAATCATCGGCAGTCAGGTGAATGTCGGCGCCGGAACGATTACCTGCAACTACGATGGTGCCAACAAGCACCGCACCATCATCGGCGACGGTGCCTTCATCGGTTCCGGTGTGGAACTGGTAGCGCCGGTTGAAATCGGAGCGGGCGCCACGATTGGTGCCGGCTCGACCATCACCAGGCCAGCACCTGCCGATCAGCTCACACTTGAGCGCGCCCGGCAGACCACCATCCCGAACTGGAAACGCCCGCAGAAGAAAGTCCGGTAGGAGCGGCGGTAGGAGCGGCTTCAGCCGCGATATCACTCTGGCCAAAACAATCGCGCCTGAAGGCGCTCCTACCGCCGCTCCTACCGCCGCTCCTGCGGTAAATGCGATGCAGGTTACAGCCCCGTAATCCGGAACGCGCTAACTTTAGGCGCTAATCTTTGGCCGCTAAGTCATAATTTCAGATATGTGTGGGATCGTCGGTGCAATCGCTGGGCAGAACGTCGTCCCCGTCCTGATGGAGGGGCTGCGCCGGCTTGAATATCGGGGCTATGACTCGGCCGGACTCGCCGTGCTGAGCGGTGGCCAGCTGAAGCGGCAGCGCCGGCAGGGCAAGGTGGCCGAACTCCAGTCGGCACTGGATGCGGACCCGCTGAGTTCACACATCGGCATCGCCCATACCCGCTGGGCTACCCACGGGGTACCTAGCGAGAGAAATGCCCATCCGCATATTTCCCATGATGGCCTCGCGATCGTCCACAACGGAATCATCGAGAATCACGAGCAGCTGCGTGAGGAATTGAAGCGGCAGGGCTACGTGTTCTCCTCGGACACTGACACCGAGTGCATCGCGCACCGGATTCACCACCATCTGAAGAGCAAGCCCGACCTGTACGCAGCGGTGCGCGCCACCGTTGCGGAACTGCATGGCGCCTACGCACTGGTGGTGATGAGCGAGGCCGACCCGGGTCTGCTCGTGCTTGCCCGCTGCGGCTGTCCGGTCGTGGTCGGCTTGACCGACGACGGGAATTTCGTCGCCTCCGATGTCTCGGCACTGCTGCCCGTCACGCGCCGCTTCATCTTCCTCGAGGAAGGCGATGTGGCCGAGATTCGCAGGACCGGAATCAAGATTACTGACCAGGACGGTCATCCGGTTGATCGCGAGGAAAAGCTGAGCGAGCTATCGGCTGATGCGGCCGAGAAAGGCCAGTATCCGCACTACATGCTCAAGGAGATTCATGAGCAGCCGCGCGCTGTGGCGCAGACGCTTGAGGAACGGGTTGCAAACGGCAAACTGCTGGAAGCTGCTTTTGGTCCGGCGGCCGGTGAGGTTTTCGCCCGCGTCGAGGCCGTGCACATCGTTGCCTGCGGCACCAGCTTTCATGCCGGATCGGTGGCGCGCTATCTGATCGAGCAGGTCTGTCGACTGCCCTGCCACGTGGATATCGCCAGCGAATACCGCTATCGCAGCCCGGTGGTGCCGAAGAACACGCTGTTTGTGACCATCTCCCAGTCCGGTGAAACGGCCGATACGCTGGCCGCCCTGCGTCTCGCAAAGGGTGCCGGTTACCTGTCCACGCTGGCCGTCTGCAATGTGCCCGAAAGTTCGCTGGTCCGCGAATCCGAGCTGGTGATGCTGACACGCGCCGGCCCCGAGATCGGTGTGGCCTCAACCAAGGCCTTCAGCACCCAGATCACCGCCCTGACCATGCTGGTGATCGCCCTGGCCAAGCACCGCACCGCCGATGCGGAGCGCGAACGTGGTCTGGTTACCCGCCTGATCGAGATTCCCGGCCTGATTGAGAAAACACTGGTGCTCGATCCGGTGATGAAGAAGCTCGCCGAGCGCTTCGCCAACAAGCACCATGCACTGTTTCTCGGGCGTGGCATCCTGCATCCGATTGCGATGGAGGGTGCGCTCAAGCTCAAGGAGATCTCCTATATCCACGCCGAGGCCTATCCGGCCGGCGAGCTCAAGCATGGTCCGCTGGCACTGGTCGACGCCGACATGCCGGTGATCACGGTGGCACCCAACAATGACCTGCTGGAGAAACTCAAATCCAATCTGATGGAAGTCCGCGCCCGTGGCGGCGAGCTGTTCGTCTTTGCCGATCCTGATTCCGGCTTTGAATCCAGCGATGGCGTAACGGTCATCAACATGCCGAGGCACGTGACCTATCTGCAGGCGCCGGCGGTATACACCATCCCGCTGCAGCTGCTGGCCTATCACGTCGCGATCCTGCGCGGCACGGATGTGGATCAGCCACGCAACCTCGCCAAATCGGTGACTGTCGAGTAACCTCCTGCAGCGTGCACGCCGATACCAATAGCGAACTGCTGCAGCTCATGCAGGAACAGGGCGACGATCTGGCCGCGCCCCGCGATATCGATTTCTTCGTGATTTTCGAAACCCGGGCACAGGCGGATACCTTTGTCCAGGCTGCAGCCACCGCGCTGGCACTGCCAGCGCAGCTGTCACCGTACGAGAAGACCGACAAATGGCAGGCTGTGCTGACCCGCCACATGGCACCGGACCACGCGCAGCTGAACCACTTTGAAAGGCAGATCGCCGGCCTGGCCCGACTGCATGGCGGCGATGCCGATGGCTGGGGCTGTCCGCCGGTCGGCGGGGCTTCAGGGGGCCGGTGACCGTCACTGTCAGCTACCTGGTGATGTACTCCCCGGAGCAGCTGCGTCCGAAAACCCTCGACGACCCGCGCCTCGAGATCCACCCCGTAAGCCCGCCGCGCTGGCAATTCAATCAATCCATGTACCGCCGCATCGGCGGTGACTGGTACTGGCAGGAGAAGCGCGACTGGGACGAGGCCCGCTGGCGCGCATACGCCGAGGCGCCCGGACTGCATACCTTTGCCGCGAGCTACGCTGGCGAGCCCGCCGGATATTTTGAGCTGCGGCAGGACCCTCATGGGGGCATCGAGATCACCTATTTCGGGTTGCTGCCGGCCTACATCGGCAAAGGCCTTGGCGGGGCCATGCTGAGCCGTGCCCTTGAGCATGCCTGGCATCTGGGACCCGACCGGGTCTGGGTACATACCTGTACGCTCGATCACCCCGCTGCGCTGGCCAATTACCAGGCCCGGGGCATGCGCATCTATCGCACGGCCACCGAGACGGTATCCGGAAACGATTAGGGCAGCTACAATGAGCACAGCGCGAAAACCCTTATAGAACACCGGGTTTGCGCTGAAATGCTAACTAACTGTCAAATTGATGGTGAGTTACTGATCAGAAAATTAACCGGCTGAGTCCTGGCAGGAGTAGTCCCCGTGGAAGTCGACATCATTCTTGAACCCGATCTTGGTCCTGCCCAGCTGGTTGAGCTCGCCCAGGCTGCCGAGCGCTACGGCATCCGCGCCATCTGGACCTCTAACTACTTTGCCCATTGGGATGCATTTATCAGCCTGGTGCCAGTGGCTCAGGCGACCAAACGTCTGCGCATGGGCGCGCTCGCCGTCAGCCCCTTCGAGATGCATCCCCTCAAGATCGCCAATGCGCTGCTGAGCCTCAACGAACTGTCCGGGGGCCGGGCGATGGCTGCGATCGGCGCCGGCGAAGGCAACCTCGACGCGATGGCCTTGCCCAAACCCGAAAAGATCGTCGTGGCGGTGCGCGAAGCCATCGAGATCGTGATGGGTGCCGGCCAGAAGAAGCTCGCCAAGGATGGCTACAAGGGCGAGGTCTTCAACGTCACCTATCCCTGCGCCTACGACTGGCTCAAGGCCCCGCCGCCCTTCGTCTACGGGACGGCCTATCGCCACATGATGATGCGCATGGAAGCGCGCGTCGCCGATGGCGTGTTCATCGGCTGCACGCCGACCGAACTCATCGACGCTGCCATGGACAATGTGCGTATCGGCATCGCCAAGCGCGAGCCGGGCGCGGCACCCATCCGCGTGAACAGCTTCTGGGCCTGGCACGTCAAGCAGGACCGCAAGGAAGCCTACCGCGAGTCACGCCGCGAACTCGCCTGGCGCGCGCGCAAGCTCGACGGTGATCTCATCAAATACTGGCTCACGCCGGATGAAGTGCAGACAGTGGTCAGCAACTTCGACAAGTTCGTCGCTGCCTGGTTTGACCGCTCCGGCAACATCCAGGGCGTCTCGGAGGAGATGTGCAACCGCCTCTGCGAAGGCCTGACCTCCACCGGCGGCATCGAAGACCTGGATCGGGAAATCGAGCGTTTCAAGCTGTTCGGCAAGGCGGGCCAGACCGAGATCGGCCTGCGCCTGCATGACAATCCGATGGATGCACTGAAGATCATCGGCGAGCGCGTGGTGCCCGCGTTGCGCTGATGCTGCGGGCGGCTGCCCGGCCAGAGGCTCCGCCTACAGGCCGAGGTTGCCGGGGTTCATCAGGCGGCCGGGATCCACCAGGTGCTTGATGCCTTTGAGCAGGGCCCAGGTGTCCGGGTGCAGGGATTCCCGGTACGGGTAGAACTTGCCGAGCTGCTGGTGAACCGCACCGTGCTCCATGAAGAGCTGTGCGAGATCCCGGAGCATCCCGGTCACGGCGGCGGTAGCGCCGGGTACGGCCGGCAGGCTGCGGTAGCGCTCTGCGTCTTCGGGCTCCAGGTTGCGCAGATGAAAGGCCTTGAGTGCATCCGGGTAGTAGAAAGCCGGTTCAAAGATCACGTCGGTGCCGGATGAACCGGTGAGATGTGAAGTGCGGATTTGAAAACGCTCCAGCAGCTCGGCCTTTGACGCGAAGTACGCCATTGTCGCCTCGAACACGGGCTTCAGTCTTGAAGCAGGCAGACAGGCGTGAATCGGAATCCAGCGCTCACCGGCGTGGCCGACCAGAAACTCGCCGACGTGCTTGAATGGTTGGGCACGAATGACCCGGGGAATCACGGCCTCGATTTCGCGGCCCCGTGCCGCGACCGCGATGCGCCGGATTTCCTGCATGCGCCAGCCCATATCGGCTTCGTTGCTGGAGTCTGCGGTGAGATGCAGCGAGTAACGCACGCCTTCGGCAAATCCGCTCAGGCCCGCCGCAGCGAGGCTGGCCGCATCCTTCAGGCCGCCCAGCAGGGAACTGCCGGCTTTGACCACGCTGCCCAGCGTCCTCAGTCCACTGCCGAGATCCTTGACCATGGTGCGCTGGCCATTGAGATAGGGGTCGAGTCCAAAGCACTCGGCCGCCAGACAACAGCGGCCAATCTCTGTCTGGGCATCGACCATGTCGTGAAAGTTTTCGAAGGCAAAGGAAGCGTAACCGGTGCAGGCGGGCTCGCGGATCAGGCGGATGGTGGCCTCGACCTTCACGCCGAGTGCGCCCGTGTCGGACAAAAAGAGGCCGGTGAGGTCGGGACCGTAGTGGCGAAAGAAGGGCTGCCCACCGCGGTTGGCACCCGACCCGGTGCGGATCAGCCGCCCGTCAGCCAGTGCCACTTCGAGGCCCAGCACACTTTCTGCCACCGTGCCCCAGGTGGCTGAGCCATAGAACATGCTGTTCTGTGACAGCGCGCCGCCGACGGTGGCAAACATTCCGGACATGGGGCCAAAGTAGGGCGTGCGAAGTCCTCGCGCCTTGAGGGTTTCGTACAGCTGCATCCAGGTACAGCCGGCTTCGGCGGTGATGTACATGTCCTCTTCATTGATTTCGACGATGCGGTTGAGGTCGCGACAGTCCACCAGTACGGATTTTTCCTGGCTCGGCACATAGCCGCGGGTATAAGACATGCCACCGCCGCG
>JBIJCV010000116.1:0-5788 GCA_044344525.1 Gammaproteobacteria bacterium
TCTTCGGCTTCGGCTGGGCCGTGCTCGGCGGCTTCCTGCTGACCGCCACCAAGAACTGGGTCAAGATTCGTGGCTATCACGGCCAGGCGCTGATCTTCCTGGTCGCAGCCTGGTGCTTTGAACGTACCGGCATGGCCTTTGGTGGCAGCTGGCCACAGCCGCTGTTCCTGCTGTCGAACCAGCTGTTCCTGGTCAGCCTGGTCGGCATGCTGCTGTGGAGCCTGCTGCGCCACAGGGATGTGGATGGCTACCGCAGCGACAACACTTTTTTCCTGATCGTCCTGCCGCTGTTTATCGTCGCCAAGACATTGATGATCAGCACTGACTATGGGCAGGCCGGTACGCTCATGGTGCTGGGCCTGTTCCGCATGTGCTTCCTGATCATGCTGGAACGGACGCTGAGCGAGTTCATGCGCGGCGTGTTCAAGGTCAACATCCTGCGCAATCCGCTGCTCGACGGTTCAATCAAGCTGCTGGGACTGGCAATGGTGTTCGCCGGTTTCCTGCCGCCACTGTTGAGCGCCGGCATCGCTGTACTGCTTGCGCTGCTGCTGATCGTGCGACTGGCGTTCTGGAAACCGCTGCTGGCCTGCTCACGCCTCGACCTCGGCATCATGTATCTCGGCAAGCTGGCTATCGCCGCCCAGCTGCTCGTCGTCGCATCCGAAATGGCCGGGCGTGGAGTCTGGATCGGCAGCTTCTCCATCCACCTGTTTACCTTCGGCGTGATGGGACTGATCGTCCCGGCCATGATCATCCGCATCTCCAGGGGGCATACCGGACGCAAGGTCATGTTCGATACGCTCGACAAGGGCGTGCTGTGGATCATGATCCTGGCGCTGATCCTGCGCGTGATCGCGCCACAACTCATCCCGGCGTCATACCGGCTATGGATCGAACTCGCGGCGACCTGCTGGTTTATCGGCTTCGGTATCCTTGCGTGGCGCAGCATACCGATGCTGCTCCGGCCGCGGATCGACGGCCGGGAGCATTGAGCAGGGAACGATCCGGCGCAGCTAGTGCGCCATGAATCCACCGCCGACGGTCATCGGCCCCGGCGCCTTCCAGCGTACCCAGAGGCCGTAGCACACGACGAGCAGCGACAGTCCACCGACCATGACGAAGACTGCATGCGGCCCGATTGAATCAAACAGCCGGCCGCCCACCGCGGTACCGAACAGGATGCCGATCGCGCCAAAAGTATTGAACATGCCGACGACGGCACCACGTGATGCGATCGGCGCCTCCTGACCGATCAGGGTGGCGGCACCGGCAAACGCGCTGATCTGCCCGATACCGAGAAAGACGAAAAAGATCCACGCCCCGGGTGCCAGCGGATCATCCACCATGTTGACCACAAGGAACCCTGCTGCCGCGAGGGCCATGCAGATAACTGTGCCGCTAATGCGATTGACCCGGTCCAGCATGATGCCCATCAGCGGCAGCCAGAACAGCCCGGCTATGCCGGTGATCGCAAACAGCATGCGCCCTTTGGCGGTCGCCTCAGCCGGATCCAGTCCGGCCGCAATGCCCGCCGTAGTACCCCACAGGTTGGCAAAAGTTCCGACGACCACCAGATCGCCGCGTGCGATGAAGGCGCTGGCATAGGCCAACGCGATGCGCGGATTGCGTCCCGCCGCCAGGCCGCTGCGAAGAAGTTCGCGTATCGGCAGCTGATCGCTCTTTTGTACCGGGGTACCCTTTTTGAGTCCGGCAAAAACCACCCCTGCAGAAAACAGACACATCCCCGCCACGATGAAGTGGGTGATGTACCCGGCATCCTCGGGCGTATAACCACGGTTGACGAAGCTCTTCATCAATCCGCCAAGCCCGACGGAAAGTAGCACCACACCGAGACCGTTCAGCGTACCCACCAGTGCCGTGGCCTTGCCGCGCGAGTTATTGGCCGGATAGTCAGCAAGGATCGTCTGCAGCATCGCAGTGGCTGCACCGACACCCACCGCATAGAGCATGCGGTATGCAGTCAGTTCGCCGACTGACGAGACAAAGGGGTACAGCGCATAGGCGATGGCCATGAACACAAAGCCGAAGGTAAATACCTGCTTTCTGCCGATCCTGTCAGCGAGCACGCCACAGGGCCCGAATACCAGCAGCAGCGCAATTTCACTCCACGCAGCCAGATCGCCGGTGATCCGCCCCTGCTCGGCCTGGGGAATCTTCAGATAGACATTGAGTACGTAGGGCGTACCGATACTGACAAAGGCGAGCAGGCCGATCGTGGTGAATGCGCCGTACAACATCGTCCCGAAATTGCGCGGCAGGATGCCCGGCGCAAGCTCGACAAACCAGAACTTCAGGCCCGTCACGGACGGAGCCGGCGACACATTGCTCATGAATGCCTCACGCTAGACGAAAATATGAATGGCCTTGTTCTGAGTGTAGCTCAGCAGCTCACCCAGACACTCTTCGCGACCCAGCCCGCTGTTCTTCCAGCCACCGAAGGGTGTGCCGACGAAATGCCGCGCTGTGGTATTGATCCACACAAAGCCCGACTGTAGTGCGCGCGCATAAGTCATCGCCACTTTGAGATCGTTCGTCCAGACACCGGAACCCAGACCATACTCGGTAGCATTGGCCATTGCGATCGCCTCCTCCTGCGTGCGCCACTTCAGGATCGAGAGTATCGGGCCGAAGATTTCCTCCCGCGCCACCCGCATGTTCATGGTCACATCGCCGTAAACCGTCGGCTGAATCCAGTAACCGCGGCGGAATTCGGCACCTGGCGGCCGCTCACCGCCTGTCAGGAGTTTCGCACCATCCTGCCGTGCGGATTCAACGAAGGACAGCACACGTCGGTAATGCCCGGCGGAATTGACCGGGCCCATCTGCGAGGCAGGATCGAGTGCATCGCCAACCCGGATCGCAGAAACCTGCGCCACGATGCGCGCCACGACTTCGTCATACAGCGACTCATGCAGCAACAGGCGGCTGTTGGAGCCGCAGGACTGGCCGGCCCAGGCGAAGTTCATGCCTCTTACCGCTTCTGCGGCCACCGTCGCCGGATCCGCATCGGCGCAGACGATCATGGCGTTCTTGCCACCGAGTTCCAGCGAGATATGCTTGACGGCCACTTCGGCTGCCGAACGCTGTATCGCGAGCCCCGTCTGCACCGAGCCGGTGAAGCCGATGCGCCAGATCTTCGGGTGACGCACCAGCGCATCGCCGGTCGGCAGACCCGGACCATGCAGGATATTGACGAGTCCCGGCGGCAATACCTCGCGGCAGATCTCACCCATCAGGGTGCCGGACAGTGCACTGGTTTCCGGCGTCTTCACGATCACCGCATTACCGGCCATCAGCGGCGCAGCCAGATGTGCCGCCGCAAACAGGAAGGGATGATTGAATGGCACGATACGCGCCACTACACCGTAGGGCTCGCGGATGGAGAAGTGCATGCCGTCTTTGGAGGCGGGCACGCTGTCGCTCTTGATCTCGGTGCCCAGGCCGGAAAAGAAATCCAGATAGTTGGCGGCCACTTCCACATCACGGCCGAGACTGCTGATGGTGTTGCCGGTATCAGCTGCCTCCAGTGGCAGCACCTCGGCAGCCCGCGAGCGCATCGCAGCGCCCAGCTTGCGCAGCACATCCCGCCGCTCCCAGACCGAGAGCGCCGCCCAGGCGGGCTGCGCAGCCTCAGCGGCGTTTACCGCCCGGTTCACATCGCCGACGGTGCCGACCGGAATACGCCCATGGACTTCTTCAGTACCGGGATTGACTGAGTCTATCCACTGTCCATCACCGCCGGGCACGAACTGCCCGTCGATATACATGAGTCGGTCACCAAATTTTCCGGACATGCTCAAACCCAGTCTGCTCAAACCACAGCATCACTCTAGGCAAGACCGTCGGGAGGCGGAAGCCCGCCCGATACTGGATTGAGTACACGACCACCTACCGGCGTCCGCATGCAGCGCTTTTAAGCCGTGGCCGATGCCCTGCGTGTGAAGAAAATGGTCAACAGCGTGATCACGAACAGCAGCGCATTCGACGCAGCCATATACAGAAAGGGACCTACCGGCTTCCAGTTGTCGAACAGCCAGCCACCGACCAGACCGACCACCATGATGCCCACCGCACCGAACAGGCTGAACATACCGAGCACCGCACCACGGCCCCGCTCCGGCGCCTCCTTGCCGATCAGCGAGGTGGCAGAAATATTCGCGGCCATCTCACCAGCGCCGACAAATGCCGCCGCGATATACATGCCGTTGCCGATCGGGTTATCGAGCATGCCCAGCGAGGCATAACCGACAAAAGCCACACTCATCCCGATAGCCAGTCCGGCCAGCCGGTCGATGCGATCGAGCACGATGCCGAAAATCACTGCCCAGGGCAGCGCAAACAACTGGATCACCACATAGAAGGTGGTGGCCTTCAACGTCGCCTGGGCGACCGTCAGCCCCTGTGCCATACCTTCCCGGACCAGCCACAGGGTCAGGAACTGGCTGACGACGGCCAGATCGGCACGGGATACGAAAGCGGCAGCATAGCCAAGCGCAACGCGCGGCATGCGTGCCGCAGCCAGTCCGACACGCAAGGTAGCCAGCAGCGGCTCCCTTTCCGTTGTCCGGACCGGCGCGCCCGGCTTCAGACCCCAAAGCAACACCAGCGCCAGACACACACAGATACCGGCCACACACCAGTAGGTCATGCGGCCTGCAAGGACCGGATCCATGCCCATCTCGATAAAGCGCTGTGGCAACCCGCCAATGAAGCGCGGCAAGGTACCGATACCCAGACCATTGCAGACAAATACCGCCGCAATCATCTTGGCGCGGTTGGCATCGACGGGATAATCGTTGGCAACCGACGACAGCATCACGTTGATGCAGGCCACGCCTGAGGCGATAAACAACCGGAAAAACACCAGCTCCAGGGTCACCACATCCAGGTCGCCACTGGCCAGTGGATAGAGGCAGTAGCCGATCGCGAGCAGCGAGAAGCCGACGGCAAATACCGGCGGCCGACCGAGCCGGTCGGAAATCGCTCCAGCAAGCCCCACCAGCACGATAACCACCAACTCCTGGGTGACCAGCAGGGTGCCGGTCAGGGAGCCCTGCTGGTCAGGGGGAATCTTCAGAATCTCGTTGAACAGATAGGCCTGCAGGATACCCACCGTGTTCATCATCGCAATGCAGAAGAAGGAAATGAAAAACAGCGTCCACACGTGCTTTCGACTGACGCCCGGCTGCATCAGCAGCGGGCCGAAGCGATACGCAGCCTCGCCGGCGGCAACAGGTGACGGCTGGTGACTTGCGCTCATGTCTGCTTGCCCTCGCCGGAAGGTTCCGGTGGGGCAGTGTCGCAAGACTCGGGGTCCGGGCATAGCATCCTGATTGCAGGTCTATCCGACAGGTGATCGGCAGAGCGTGAAATAATCACGCCATAATGGCTGCCCGACATCGAGGTTGAAGCTCCATGCGCATCATCAAAACCCTGTTCAAGGTCCTCGGCCTCCTGCTGCTGGTCAGCGTCGTCGGCACGCTGTACATCCTGAATCGCGGCGGGGCATTCCGTGAGCTCAAGCCGCACTTCGCCGGGCGCTGCGATTCGCTGCCGCTGGATGGCAGTGCCGAAGACATCACCATCGACCGCGAACGCGGGCTCGCCTATATCTCTTTCCTCGACCGCGCTGCGCTGATCCGTGGCGAAGCGGTACAGGGCACGGTCATGCGCATCGACCTCAACCGCCTGCCACTGGTACCGGAAGATGCCCTGCTCGACCGACCTGCGCACCTGCGCTCCCACGGCCTCAGCCTGTATATCA
>JBIJCV010000118.1:0-5718 GCA_044344525.1 Gammaproteobacteria bacterium
AACCTTCGCACTGGCGGTGTTGGCTTTGGCCTTTACCTCTATGTCCATCTCCAGGGCTTCGCGGATCTTGTCCGGCTCGGTGCCATCGACCAGCATCTGCAGGGCCTTTTGTGCAAACGGATCCTGCTCAGATTCCAGGGCCGGTTCCAGACCGAGCAAGCCCTGCTTGCGGGCGATTTCGCTCCACTCGACCATTTTTGCGATCAGCTTCTCGTGGTCCTCGACAGGCGGCTTGAAGATCCACGGTGCGATTTTCCAGGCGCGCATGAAGGTGGCCTTGGGCGTCTGGATCAGGATCGAGGCGAAGGTGCCGCAGACCACGATGACAAATGCAGCCGGGTTGAGCAGCGCGCCGACGCCGGCACCTTTGAGAATGCTGCCGATGATGATCGACACAAAGGCGAGGACCACGCCTGCGACAGTCAATGCGTCCATTCGCGCTCTCTCTGTACTGGGCTGTGCATGTCTGTTATTCCGGTCATGGCCTGCTCATGCACCACTCAGGGTGTTACCGTCAGTCCGTCGATTGCGGTATGCACCCGTGAGCGCACCCGACTGAGGGCCTGGCCATGAATCTGGCAGACCCGCGATTCCGTGACGCCGAGTACCTCGCCGATTTCCTTCAGGTTCAGTTCCTCGTCGTAGTAGAGCGACATGACCAGCGCCTCGCGTTCCGGCAGTGAACGAATTGCTTCACCCAGTGCAGCCCGGAATTCGTCCGATTCGAGTTCAGTACACGGTTCCGCGTCGGGATCCGGAATCTGGTGCATGTGTGCATCGCTGCTGCTGTCTTCGTCCTGGTCGAGGCTGAACAGGCGATGCGTGGTGGCGGCGCTCACCATCTGGAAGTAGTCGTCCAGCGAGATGCCCAGTTCGGCGGCGATCTCGCGCGACTCAGCCGGTTTTCCTGTCCTGTTTTCCACTTTCTGGATGGCTGCCGTCAGTTCCCGTTGTCGTCGATAAACCGAGCGTGGTGTCCAGTCCGTACTGCGGACTTCATCCAGCATCGCACCGCGCACACGGATGCTGGCGTAGGTCTCGAAACTCGCGCCCTTTGCCGGCGAGTACTGGCGCGCAGCATCAAGCAGCGCAATCAGCCCGACCTGGATCAGATCGTCCAGATCAATGCCATGCGGCAGGCGGCCACGCAGGTGATTCGCGATGCGCTTCACCAGCGGGGCATGTTCCTGCACGAGCGCGTCGGGCGATTGCCCGGCGGCCGTTGCATAGCGGTTCGCGGGGGTCATGCTTGCGCCTTCTCCCGGCCGGCCTGTGACCCGAGCAAGCGCTCCACGAAAAACTCGATATTGCCGCGTGCCGCGCGGGGCTCCTCCCAGGTATCGGCACGCAGGGCGAGTTTCTTGAGTGCGGATGCGGCGAGGCTGGTGGGGAACGACGTCACAAACGGAGTCTGTAACTGAACGGCACGCCAGACGCGGTCGTCGTACGGGATGCTGCCGGCGTGATCGAGCGTCACCTGCAGGAAGCGTTCCGTGACCCGCAGCAGCTTTTCAAACAGGTGGCGACCGTCGCCGCCCTGGTGGGTCATGTTGGTAATGATCCGGAAACGCGACACGCCACGCTCGGTGCTCAGCACCTTGATCAGCGCGTAGGCATCCGTGATGGAGGTCGGTTCGTCGCAGACCACCACCAGTACTTCGTTGCCGGCCTCGCAGAAGCGCAGCACGCTTTCGGAAAGACCCGCTGCCGTATCGACGATCAGCGCATCCAGGTCTTCGGTAAGTTCGCTGAAGGCATGCACGATGCCGGCATGCTGGGCAGGTGTGAGGTTGGCCATGTTTGACAGTCCGGAGGCGCCCGGAATCACGCGGATACCAGCCGGGCCGACGACGATGACTTCCTCAAGCCGCCGGGTGCCACTGACCACATCTGCCAGCGAGTGGCTGGGTTGCAGGCCAAGCAACACGTCTATATTTGCCAGTCCGAGATCCGCATCGAGCAACATTACCCGGCGACCGAGCATGGACATGGCGATAGCCAGGTTGGCCGAAATATTGGTTTTACCGACGCCACCTTTGCCGCCCGTGACGGTGATCACCTTGACGGGTTTGGTGCTGCGCATGCGACGGAGACCGGCGGCCTGACCTGCGATGTTCTGGTGTTCAGGCGTAAGCATGGGTCGCAACCTCCGTGAATCGGCCTGCCATCTCGTCGGTATTGATCACCCGGTTCTCGCGACGCATCAGCTCTACCGCCATCTTGGCCAGCCACGACTGCCGGTTACGCATCAGGTGAATGTCCTCGGGAACACGCTGGCCATTGGCGACGTAGGCCAGGGCCAGATGGCTGCGAATCAGTACTGACAGTGCACCCCCGAGCGACGTTGCCTCGTCCGTCTTGGTGAGAATGCATGCCGCTGGTCCTGCAGTCCGGAACACGTCCACAATTTCCTGCATCGCACCGGGATGGGCATTGGCCGGCAGCGCCAGCAGCGTGGTCACCCCGGCACGCGCGGTACCCAGCCGGGCCAGTTGTTCTGGCAGGCGCGGGTCGCGCTGGCTGAGGCCAGCGGTATCGATCAGGATCAGTCGCCGGTCCTGCAGTGCGTCGAGCGCCTCGCTGAGGCTTTGTGCATCGCTGGCGTGACTGACCGGAATACCGATGATCTGGCCGTAGGTGTCGAGTTGTTCGCGGGCTGCCACGCGGAAGGTATCGGTGGTTACCAGGCCGACGCTGTCCGGCCCGTACTGCAACGCGGCCCGTGCCGCGAGCTTGGCGATCGTGGTGGTCTTGCCGACGCCGGTCGGGCCGATGACTGCATAGGTGCCGCCGTCGCTGACCGGGTCGCGATCGGCGATCGGCAGTTCTTCGACCAGCGTGCGCAGCACGGCTGTCCAGCCGCCGGTCGGGTGCGTGGTGGCGGAACGCTCGGCAAGCTGCCGGGCGATATCCGCATCAAGTCCGAGTTGGGTGAAGTTGCGCAGCAGGCTGGCGATCTCCGGTGTCTGGCGTGACTGGTCGTCCCAGATCAAACGTCCAAGCTGTGCTTCGAGCAGCGAGCGGATCGAGCGCATCTCTTCGCGCATCTGTTCCATCTCGCTGATCGTGGCCAGTGCACCGCCGCGTCCCGTGCTGCCGATGACCACGCAGGGTCCTTCGTCGCTGTCGTTCAGGCTGCCGCGGCCGGCGGTCCACTCGGGACTGACCGCCAGATCAGCGGAGCCGCTGGCTGTATCCACTGCCGCGGAAATCTCTACCCCGGTTGCGTTATGCGTGGTCTCCAGAATGACCGCATCCGCGCCGAGGGCGTTGCGCACCTGGCGCAGGGCGTCGCGCATGTCCGCACCGGTGAATCGTCTGATCTTCATGGTCACATCTCTCCGTGAATCAGGTTCCAACTGCCGCAATCAACTTCACGCGTTTGCTGTCAGGCACCTCGTTGTAGGCCAGTACCCGGAGCGTGGGCACTGCAAAGCGAAGAAAGCGTGACAGCCAGGGGCGCAGTGCCGGTGATACGAGCAGAACAGCCGGTTGGCCGACAATTTCCTGGCGGTGAGCGGTATCCGATAGCCTGGATTGCAGCTTTTCCGCCAATGTCGGCTCTATTCCCGCCGTATCTGCGCCTCCCTTGAGTGCTTCTTGCAAGATCTGTTCCAGCCGTGGGTCCAGGGTGATGACCGGCAGCTCTTCCTGGCCGTTGCTGGCCCGTTGCACGATGGTCCGGCCCAGCGCCACGCGTACCGCACCGGTCAGTGCATCGGGGTCCTGGCTGCCGCGACCGTGTTCGGCAAGCGCCTGGCAGATGGTGCGCATGTTGTTGATCGGGATCTGGTCGCGCAGCAGTTCCTGGAGTACGCGCACGATCACCGACAGCGACAGGGTCTTGGGTACCAGTTCCTCGATCAGCTTCGGCGCCTGCTTGCCAAGCCGGTCGAGCAATTCCTGGGTTTCCTGGTGGCCGAAGATTTCGTGGGCGTTCTCGTGCAGCACCTTGCTCAGGTGCGTGGCAATTACCGTTGGTACATCCACCACGGTATAGCCGCGCGACTGCGCTTCCTCGCGCTGCACCGGTTCAATCCAGACTGCCTCAAGGCCGTAGGCTGGATCCTGTGCCGGTATTCCCTGTATGCGCTGTTCGATGTGTCCGGGATTGATGGCCAGTTCGCGGTCCAGATGTACCTCACCGGTGGCGATCGGCGAGCCCATGACGCTGATGCGATAGCCGCTGGCCGGCAGATCCAGATCATCACGGATGCGCACTGGGGAGACCAGAAAGCCCAGCTCTTCGGACAGGCGCTTGCGCACACCCTTGATCCGGCGCATCAGTTCGCCGTCCTGCTGGCGATCGACGAGAGGGATCAGGCGATAGCCGACATCCAGGCCGATGGCATCGGCTTCGCCGACATCCCGCCAGGAGAGTTCGCGGCTGGCTTCGTTGTCGACCACGTCTGGCGTGATCGGGAGATCGGCTTCGACTTCCCCGGCATTGTCGCGGCGGTCGAGCAGCCACGCGCCGCCGGCGCATACACCAGCCATCAGCAGAAAAGCGACGTTCGGCATGCCGGGAACCAGTCCCAGCAGCGCCAGCAGCGCGGCTACCACGCGCAGCACGCGCCGGTCGCCGAGCAACTGGCTGAACAGCTGTTTGCCCATGTCTTCGGAGCGCGACATGCGCGTCACGATCACGGCGACGGAAATGGCGAGCAGCAGGGACGGGATCTGTGCCACCAGGCCGTCACCGATGGTGAGCAGTGCATAGGTGGAAGTCGCCTGGGCGAAGCTCATGTCGTGCTGGAGCACGCCGATCAGGGTGCCGCCAATGAGGTTGATGAAGACGATCAGCAGTCCGGCGATCGCATCGCCGCGCACGAATTTGCTGGCACCGTCCATGGAGCCGTAGAAGTCTGCTTCCATGCGTACTTCGCTGCGTCGTGCCACGGCATCGGCCTGCGTGATGATGCCGGCGTTCAGGTCGGCATCGATCGCCATCTGTTTGCCCGGCATGGAGTCGAGGGTGAACCGTGCGCTGACTTCTGCCACGCGGCCCGCGCCCTTGGTCACCACGATGAAATTGATGATCAGCAGGATGGCAAATACGATGATACCGACCGCGTAGTTGCCGCCGATGACGAAGGAGCCGAAGGCTTCGATGACCTTGCCGGCAGCATCCCCGCCGGTATGGCCATTGAGCAGCACCACCCGCGTCGAAGCGACGTTCAGTGCCAGGCGCAGCAGTGTGGCCAGCAGCAGAACGGTCGGGAAAGCGGCCAGATCCAGCGGTCGCATCACGTAGACCACCGCGAGGATGACCACCAGCGAGATACAGATGTTGAAGGTAAACAGTGCATCGAGCACCAGCGGTGGCATCGGCAGCACGATCATGGCCAGCATGGCCAGTACCACCATTGGCAGTCCGGCGCTCATGATCGCCGTGTTGCGCAATGCGCCTATCCAGTTGTTGTTTTGTGCTGCCATGCTGATGTTCCGCTGTGGAAGTGTTTAATGGTTACCGGCTATCGACGCCGGCGTCGTTTCTGTTGCGGGCCGCTGGCCAGTTCCGGATCGACCTCAATGGCCGGCTTCTCCGGCCATGCGCCACCCAGCGTTCGTGCGTTGCGCAAGCGGTAGACATAGGTCAGTACCTGCGCCACGGCGAGATACAGCGGGGCCGGAATCTCCTGGCCGATATCGGTGCTCCAGTACAGGGCCCGCGCGAGCAACGGTGACTCGAACAGCGCTATCTTGTGTCCGGTGGCG
>JBIJCV010000119.1:0-5687 GCA_044344525.1 Gammaproteobacteria bacterium
TCCCCAGTGCCCCTGGTTTCCATAACCGGATCCGGCGATGAACATAGTACAGCCAGCTTGGTAGCAGGGTCGTGACGGCAATCACGGATCATCTGGGCGATATACGGACGCGCATCACCCGCGCGGCTGCCCGCGTCGGGCGGCCGGCAGAGGCCATCACACTGCTTGCCGTGAGCAAGGGACATGATCTGCCGACCATACAGGATGCCTGGGCCGCCGGCGTGACGGAGTTTGGTGAAAACTACATGCACGAGGCCATGCCGAAGATCAGCGCCGCGCACCGCGACATCCACTGGCACTTCATCGGCCGCATCCAGTCGAACAAGACCCGTGATATTGCCGCCAGCTTCGCCTGGGCGCAGACGGTCACTTCGGCAAGAGTAGCGGAACGCCTTTCGTCACAACGGCCGCACTACGGCAGCGAGCTGCAAGTCTGCATCCAGGTTCAGCCGGGCATAGCGACCACCAGCGGCGCTGCACCCAGAGCCGGTTGTCCGCAGTTCGAAGTGGCGGCACTGGCCGCGCTGATCGCAACGCTGCCCAGACTCAGGCTGCGCGGGTTGATGCTGATTCCGCATGCAGACCTGGATCCGGAGGCCTTGCGTATGGAGTTCCGGCAGACACGCGGGCTGTTTGATCAACTCATTGCCTGCGGACACGCGCTCGATACGCTGTCGATGGGCATGTCCGATGACTTTGAGCTGGCGGTCGAGGAAGGCAGTACGATGGTGCGTATCGGCACGGCCCTGTTCGGGCCACGACCAGTCGCAGTGGATAATCCAGCCAGCGAGCAGACATGAACCATCACAACCTCAACATCGGAATGATTGGCGGCGGCAACATGGCCCGCGCGCTGGTTCGCGGACTGCTGCACGGCGGACACCCCGCGCAGCGCATCAGCATTGCCGAGCCGGATGCCGGACAGCGTGCGCTGGTTGAAGCCCTCGACCCTGGACTGGTACTCGATGCCAACAACACACCCGTGGCGCAGAACGCAGCGGTGCTGGTGCTGGCCGTCAAGCCACAGATCCTGCCGGCAGTTGCCACGGCACTCGCTGAACAGCGTCGGCCCGCCGGCCAGCTCGTCATGTCAGTCGCTGCAGGCATCACGCTGGAGTCACTGGGCAAATGGCTGGGCATGAATACGCCACTGGTGCGGGTCATGCCCAACCAACCGGCGACGATCGGTGCCGGCGTCTCGGCGCTGGCAGCTTCCAGCGCGGTGGACGCCGCTGCCCGGCAGATTGCCGAGTACGTTGCGGGCACCACCGGCCGTGCGCTGTGGCTGCAGGATGAAGCGATGATGGATGCGGTCACCGCGGTATCGGGCAGCGGTCCGGCCTACTTCTACCTGTTCATGGAACACATGGAACGCGCGGCTATCGATCTCGGCCTGCCACCGGATCTGGCGGCCGCACTGACCCGCGAAACTGCGCTCGGTGCCGCACGGGTGGTCACCGAAACACACAGCGAACCGGCCGTGCTGCGAGCAGCAGTCACATCGCCCGGGGGAACAACCGCCGCCGCACTCCGTATATTTGAGCAGGCAGATCTTGCCGGTATCGTCCAGCAGGCCCTGACTGCCGCGCGAAATCGTTCGGTGGAACTGGGCAAACAGAGGAGCTGACTGATGCAGAGCGCGCTGATATTCATCCTGCGCACGCTATTCGACCTGTATGTACTGGTCTTTGTGCTGCGGCTGCTGCTGCAGTGGGTGCGGGTCGACTCCCGGAACCCCTTTGTGCAGTTCATCCTGCGCGTCACCAATCCGCTGGTCATGCCCCTGCGACGCCTGATGCCGCCGCTCGGTCGTCTCGACAGCGCCACACTGATGGCCTTGCTCGGTTTGCAGATGCTGGGTACGGTGGTGCTCACACAGATCGGCTGCATCGGCAAACCCGGAATCGTACCGATACTGCTGCTGACGGTGCTCGGCATCACACGCCTCATACTCACCGTCTACTTCTGGACCATCATCGTCTATGCAGTACTGAGCTGGGTAACTCCGGGTGGCTACAATCCGGGCGCTGCGCTGGTTTCAGCGCTGGCCGAACCGCTGCTCAAACCGGTACGGAGAGTGATCCCGCTGATCGGCGGTATTGACCTCTCACCGATATTTTTGCTGATCGCCTTGCAGGCACTGATGATGATTCTGCCAACCGGGCAGATCTGGTCTGCCATGTTGTGCGCAAACGCGGTCGCACCGGTGCTGTGAAAGCCGGGTTTGGCTTATTTCGATTAGTTGGCTTGGTGATCGGTTGCTGCTCAGGCCGCCGTCGGACAACCAGGCGTCCTGCCCGATGAAGGTCATGCCACTGCAGCGATAACTGACGCCCCACACCTGGCCAAGCGCATTCAGCCCGACCGGGGAGCTGTACTGATAACCATCAGACCGCGTGTAGACCGCTCCGGTCAGAGCATGAAAACGTTGTGCTGGTGCTCCCCGCAAGTGCTGCAGGTGACCATCGCCATCGTCAGGGAAGTTCCGGGTTCGCGGCCGGCGGCACCAACACCGGATCAAACTCCGGCAGCGCAGCTACGGTGCCCATGTCGACACCCGTCGCCACCTCACCGGCACCCGGGATGCGGCCCACCATCCAGTCGTACATCGATTCAACAAAGTCCCAGCGTGCGCCCTCGGCGTTCAGCGAATGAGCAGGCTGGCCACGGTTGGGATCGCGCGGGCCACCGTTCGGATAGATCGTCTGGTACGGCGACTTGAAATAGCTGACATCCTTGCCAGCCGCCAGCAGCGTGCCGTACATGCGGTCCGACCAGGACACGGGCGTCACGCTGTCACCATCGGCGTGCACGATGAGAAACGGCACCACGAGCTTCAGCGCTTCGCGCTCGGGGATGCCCAGGGTATCCGGACCGTAGTAAGTCAGCGCGCTGTTGGGCGTCAGGACGATGGTCACCGACAGCAGGCTGCCGTTGCCGGTGAGGATACCGGCAATGAACTCGAAGTAGTTGTCGCCGCGGCCGGCAGCCAGCTCGGCATCTGCCTGGGCAACATTGCAGTCGTAGAGCAGAGGACCGCAGTTCAGGCCGGGAAACTGCTCTTCCTCGAAGGACGGACCGGCCCAGGGCGCGACGGTCGACGCCTCGCGGTTATCCGCGATGCTGCCAAAGGTGACGACGCCCGCCACGCGCGGATCGTTCGCTGCCGGGCTGCCTGCCACATCCGGGCCGCAGAGCCGGAAGTTGCCAGGGTATACAGGCACCATGCTGGTGCCCTTGCTGTGCCCGAGGATGACCACACCCTCGTAGCCCAGCGTGTCTACGAGATACTCGACGCCGGACTTGAGGTCGCACATCGACTGCGGATACAGCGTGTTGCCGCCACCCTCGCTGGGGCCGTAGTCGGTGCTGTCGCGCCGGTTGAGCACCAGGGTCGTGATGCCGTAAGGCTCCAGCCACCACCCGATCCAGCCCACGAGTCCGCGGTCGAAGCCACCGAAGGCTCCATGCGTCGCGAGCACCGCGATCTTCTTCGTGGCTCCGGCCGGCACGAACAGCGCGCCGTCCAGCGCCGTCTGCGGCAGGCCCGCCAGCGCGCCCTGTCCCGGCGTGAAGCTGCCGTTCCAGACCGGAACGCGCACCTGCTTGACCGTGAGACCGAAGTTCGCCGCCACCTCACAGCTCAGCGAGGCGTCCTGCCCGATGCCGCCATCGCAGTTGTCGAGACCGGTGTCGCCGTTGACCTGGTCATGGCCCAGACCGCCCCGCAGGAAGTCATTGCCGAAGCCCCCGAGGATGGTGTCGTTGCCCGAACCGCCATCGACGAAGTCATGGCCATTGCCGGCGCTGATGATGTCGTTGCCCGGCCCGGCACAGATGGTGTCGTTGCCACTGGCGCCGGTGATGGTGTCGTTGCCGCCGAGACCGACGATGACATCAGGCAGTTTCGTGCCCCGCAGCACATCCTCGCCGCCAGTGCCCACGATGGTGGCTGGCTTGCCGTTGCAGGTATGGACGACCGCCTGGGCCGCAGCCTGCTGCGGGATCCCGAGCCAGGCCAGCGTGACGATCAGGGCAGTCAGCGCGTACGCAGTCCGGTTCATGGCAGTTACTCCTTCCCGATCGCAGGCAGGCTGCCGAAGGCGCGCCACCGGCGAGCCATGCGCAGGCCAGCGAGGGCGGTACCCAGCAACAGGCCGGCGCCCGGCGCCGGCACCACGGTCTGCACACTGTCGCCGCTGACGTCCACCGCCCAGAACGACGAGCGGGATTCGGCGCTGACATCGCAAAACTGGCCCGCCACGCAGCCGAACACGGCGGTGAAACTGGCACCGCTCTTCGAGAATCCGGCAGCAAGGTCCGGGCCGAGCGCAGCATTGTTGAACTGGGTCACGGCGACCAGGTAGTCGCCAGCTGCCAAGCCCGTCACGATATTGATGTCGAAGCAGTCATTCGTCACGGGATCATTGGCCACGCCGTCGCATTCCGGCGTGGCGTCGTCCTGCGTCTGGATCAGCAGTCCGCCGGCATCGAACAGCGAGACAGCGGGATCGAAGCCCCCTGCGGCGATGATGGCACCCGCACCGTTGACACCGCCTGCGTAAGACAGGCTGCGCAGCGTGACGCTGCCAGGCGCCGCCACCGTGAAGCCGAACAGCGCGACGCTGTCGTCCTGGGCGAGATTGCCGGTGAAACTGAGCGAAGCGGCCGCTGACGGCAGCGAGGCGGCCGCGGTCAGGCAGAAACCTGCCAGGTAGCTGGTGAAGCGCATGCTGGCCTCCCGGGCGCGATGCCGGCGCCGCCGAAGCGGCACCTGCCCGCACCTTCTCTGGTGATTATCGGGCGAGCATAGCCAATCACCCCCACGCACGCCACGGCCGCCAGCGGATTATGTCGCGCCGCCGGCCAGGTCGTTCATCACAACCTCCCGGTTGTTGTCCTCGAAGACCCTCACATAGAAGAAGTGCTGGCCGTCCGGCGCGATGAACGGCGCCCAGTTCATGTCGTTGCCAAAGGTGCGCGGCTGCACGTCGGTGCCGTCGGTCTTCATGGTGAAGATGGTCATGGACGTCTGCTTGTGGCCGCCAGTCTCCTGCCGCAATTTCTTGTTGGCGAGGATCTCGCTGCGCTTCCAGGCACGGAAAATGAGGTGCTCGCCATCGGGCGTCAGAATATCGCCGCCCTTGAGGTCAGAGACGTAGAGTTCCGCACCCTGGGGTACTCGGTCTCATCGGACCAGTTGCCCAGCGGCATGTCCATGTGGTCGCGGGTCGAGGTCCAGACGAGCCGCTGACCATCAGGGAAGAACCACGAGCAGGCGTCCTGGGTCTGTGCGATGACGTGCAGATTGTCCGGTGCATAGTAGGCCTCGGCGTTTTCCGGCACGTTGGGAATCTTGCGCACCGGCGGCCATCTGATCGCAACCGAAGATTCCCTCGGTGGCATCAGCCCCCTGCGTTACGACGAAGACGAGCGGCTCTGCGAGTCCGCAGAAGCGCCCGGCGTGGCGGCCTGCATCGGTGACATCAGCGGCGGCCGGGCATTAAGCCTGACTGTATTCATCAGAAGACGATGCTGGATTTTCTCGGGGTAATCCAGTTGCCCCAGAAAAGCATTCATCTGCTCCGCTGCGGTCCTCTTTGCATACCCGGTGCTTTGCGGATGACGCATACAGATCGAAACATCCCGAATGACGGCAAGTTTGTTGGCATAGCAGTAGGCGATTG
>JBIJCV010000136.1:0-5170 GCA_044344525.1 Gammaproteobacteria bacterium
GCTGCACTTCATCAGCTTCAAGAAATGGTTTGAAATACTGCTCGCCCAGCCAGCCGCGCAGCATCAGCTCGCGCCGTGCTTCGCGCATCGAGGCGGCCGGATCCTTCTTGATGTGCCAGGCCCAGAAGTTGCTGATGCGGAAGTCGCGTACTGAACGGCCGGCGGCTTTCAGTTCGGCATGTGCCTTGTCGATGAAGTCTTTCATCAGCGGCACGACGAAATCGCTGGTGATCAGGCCGTCGGCGAGTTCGGTGGACAGTTTGCGGCTCTGCGGGTGGTTGGAGCCGAAATAGATCAGCGGCGGTGTGTCGGTGTACCACTTTGGCTGGTAGCCCCACACTTTGTAGATCTCGCCGTTGTAATTCATCATCTTGTCGGGCGATGCGCCCTTGAGGATCTCCAGGCATTCGCGGGTACGGCGGATCATGCGTTCGCGCTTGCCGCCGATCGCCTGCAGCACGGCACCACCGCCGCCGACCATGATCATGGCCCGCCCGCGCGACAGTTCGTTGAGCGAGAACAGCAGGTTGGCCATTTTCAGCGGATGCAGTTCGGCCGGACTCACGGCCATCGGCCCGAGCCGGATGCGCGATGACTGATGGGCGAGCAGCGACAGACTGAAGAAGGGGTCGCGCGACCAGCCGTAGTTGCTGGACCAGACGCCGCGGGCACCGTAACGCTCGGCCATCAGGCCGAGTTCCAGGGCCTCCTGTGGCGAGGCGAACTCATTCAGGATGATGTCGATTTCCATGACGCGGCCCTTTTGCTTCCAGCTCTGACAGAATAGGCGCATGCAGAAGCCATTGTCGCCACATGCACGACCGGTGTTCACGCCGTGGCTGAGCGGTCGTGCGCCGCGACTGGAGACTGTACGGCATGTCGTGGTGGTCGGCGGCGGTCTGGCCGGCCTGGCTGCTGCGACCGTGCTTGCCGAGCGCGGCGCAAAAGTCACGTTGCTGGAAAAGGACAGCTATCTGGGCGGCCGGGCGGGTGCCTGGTCAGACCGGTTGCAGGACGGCACGCTATTCCAGATGGAGAGGGGCTTTCACGCCTTCTTCCGGCAGTACTACAACCTGCGCCAGCTGCTGCGTCGGGTTGATCCGGCGCTCGGCTTTCTGGCTCCCACCACCGACTACCCGATCCTCACACCCACCGGCAATGAATCTTTCGCCGGACTCAGTTACACACCGCTGCGCAATGTCGCCACGCTGACCTGGCGTACCGAAACGCTCGGCCTGCGCGACCTGATGAAAGTCAACGTACCGGCTGCGATGGAGATGCTGCGCTTCGATCGCGGCCATACCTACGGACAGTTCGACCAGCAGACTGCCGGCGCTTATCTCGATGCGCTGCGCTTTCCGCCATTGGCACGGCAGCGCCTGCTGCATGTCTTTGCGCACTCCTGCTTCAATCCGCAGGCGGATATGTCGGCAGCGGAACTGCTGCAGATGATGCATTTCTATTTCACCGCCAATTACGACGGCCTGGTGTTCGATGTGGCCAACCGGCCGTTCTCGCACTGCATATTCGATCCGCTGGCGAGCCTGCTCGACCGACGGGGTGTGTCGCTGCGTACCGGCGTATCGGCTCGTTCACTGGTCCGGACTGATGAAAGTTGGGTGGTGGACACTGATCGCGAGTCGTTGACTGCTGATGCGGTGGTGCTGGCTACCGATGTGTCGGCCGTCAAGGCGATAGTTGCGGCGTCGCCAACACTCGATGATGCGGTCTGGCGTTCCGCCATCGACACCCTGCGCGTGACCAATGCCTTCGCGGTCTGGCGCCTGTGGCTGGACCGGCCGGTCGCTGCCGGTCGCGCGCAGTTTGCCGGCACCGCTGGTGTCGGGCCGCTCGACAACATCTCCGTGTTCGAGTTGCTCGAAGATGAAAGCCGTGACTGGGCAGCGCGTACCGGTGGGTCGGTCGTCGAGTTGCACGCCTATGCCTTGCCGGCCGGCGCCACCGATACAGATGCGCTCAAACGCGAACTGCTGGCCGGCCTGCATACGCAATACCCCGAGACAGCCGGCGCGCAGATCGTTGAAGAGCGCTTCCTGATACGGCAGGATTGCCCGGCATTTGCACCGGGCAGCTACGCCTTGCGCCCGGAATCGGCCACACCGTGGCGGGCACTCGCGCTGGCGGGAGATTTCGTGAAGCTGCCATTTCCGACTGCACTGATGGAGCGCGCTGCAGCCGCCGGTTTTCTGGCTGCGAGTACGCTGCTCGATGCCTGGAATGTCAGTCCCGAACCACTCTGGTCAGTCGCGTTGCGCGGCCCCGCTGCCTGGAAGAAACCTGCATGAGCGAACTCATCATTTTCGGTCGCGCGCTGGAACCGCGTGCCATCACTTCGACCTTGCCCGACTGGCAGCAGGCCGATCCGCGCTGGATCAACCAGGCGTTGCAGACTGCACTCCAGAAGCCCGGCGGTGGCTGGTTTGTGGTGGATGATCGCCGGCGGTTTGGTGACAAGCCACGTCGTTATCGCATCGATGACCGTGAATTCGTCTTTTGGCAGGGAAAGAGCGGTTTGATGGCCGCATCCGATACCTGTCCGCATCTGGGTGCCTCACTGGCCGAGAGCAGGGTGCGCAACGGTTGCCTGGTCTGTCCCTGGCATGGCCTGGAACTCGGCGAAAAGCCGATGGGTAGCTGGGAGCCCTTGCCGGTTTACGACGACGGTGTGCTGGTCTGGGTACGGCTTGATGACTGCGGCGAGCAGGTCACCGAACGCCCGGTCATGGCGCCGCGTCCGGCTGCATATCTCGACGCCACGGTGCGCATGGAAGCCCGCTGCCGCCCCGAAGACATCCTCGCCAACCGCCTCGATCCCTGGCATGGCGCGCATTTTCATCCGCACACCTTCGGCCGCCTGCGCGTCATCGAGCGTGGCGATGAAGACATCACCGTGCGCGTGGCCTTCCGCGTGCTTGGCCGGCTGGCCGTCGAGGTGGATGCCCGCTTTCACTGCCCGGACCCGCGCACGATCATGATGACCATCGTCGGTGGTGATGGTGTGGGCTCGGTGGTCGAGACGCATGCCACGCCGATCGACGACACGCGCTGCGCGGTCATCGAGTCCACGCTCGCCACCTCGGACCGGCCACAGATGAAATACGTGCTGCCGCTGGCGCGCTGGATCCGTCCGCTGATCGAAAAGCGTGCCGCGCGCCTGTGGGTTGAGGACGTCGCCTACGCCGAGCGTCGCTGTGCGCTGTCGGTGGCTGAAGCGCAGCGCTGAATGATTTGTCTGCCAACCTGAGGAATGCACCATGAGCACTGCCTATCGCTGGGTTGAAGCACCCTGGCCGATGACCGAACTGCCGCGCGAGCAGCTCGAAGACCGTATCCAGCAACTGCTGGGCTCCACCAACATGTGCGTGATGGCGACCACCGGCAAGAACGGGCCGATCGCGAGTCCCATCGAGTACTACGCTGATGGTCTCGATCTCTACATGCTGCCCGACCCCGGCACGCCCAAGCTCAAGGCGCTGCAGCGTGATCCGCGCATTTCAGTCGCCGTGCACGGTGCCTATCACGGCTGGCACAGTGCGCGCGGTGCGCAACTGTTCGGCCGCGCCGAGATCATCGAGCCGCATGCGCCGGGCTGGGATCGCGGCATGCAGATATTTCGCTGGCACGAATGGATGAGCGATCTGGCCATGGACACCAGCAAACCCTTCGAACGCCAGGTGCTGAAGGTGGTCGCCGACAAGATCCTCTACACCGAAACCTGGCTGTGGAAGCAGGGCTTCAGCGCGAAGCAGAAGTGGTTGCGGTAGTGCGGCCCGTACCGCTGCGTGCACTTCCTGCAGTAGCCGGTTGCGCAGGATGGTCTGGAAAGTCCCGCAAAGTTGCGACGAACCAAGTAAAGAGGCCCCCTTGCGGGGGCCTCGCGGGCAGTCCCGAAAATGCGACCTCAGGCCACCGCGGTACGCCGCCGGACGAAGCCCAGCAGGCCGAGTGCGCCTCCGAACAACCATGCCGCAGCCGGAATCGGTACGACCTGGTAGTTGAAGTTCATCTGCAGCCAGTCAGGATCATTGACTGGTGATGCGTCACGGTTCGTGCGTACCCGCAGGACCAGATTGTTGCCAGTCACCAGGGCCGAAAACTGATGGGTAAGCGCCACAGTCACGCCATCCGCCATCAGGCCGTTGTACCAGTTGCCGGTCCACGCCCGCTGATCCGCCGAGTTGCAGAGGTGGGGTGAATTGGCCGGCAGGCCTCCATCCACACAGGTCTCGCCCGGGTTCTTGATCAGGCTGGTGGTACCCAGGGTCGACGTACCCGAGAAAGTGTGAATGATGTCGGCGCCGAAATTGGCGAGCCGGTATTGGACCGTGTTCACGGTAAGGTTCCCCAAGTCGTCATCGATCACCAGGGAACTGCCGCAACTCAAGCAGGCGGATGCCGCCAGAGCGCCGAGTCCGCCGAAGAGGTAGCTACCCGGCGCGCTGGATGTTTGGAATGTCATGGTCTTGAGTTGGTAGACGGTGGCCGCCTGCGCCGCCCCGGCAAGCAAAAAGCTTGCACCCAGAGCCGATACGACAGATATCAACAAGGACTTTTTCTTCATTTTGATATTCCCCAAGTGGTAGTGTCATCAACCGTAAAACTGCAACCACGAGCGCGGCCTTTCTGGCCAACTTGTCTCGCGCCAATCAACGATGCGGATTTACCCTAGCACGGCCGGATATGGCGATGCCAGACCAATCGTCAGGCACCACTTTGGATTGAACAAAATATGGCCTCAACTGCATTAAATCCTACTTCCGCCCGACAGCCTCGATCGGAACGGCGCCTACCACGGCTGGCACAGCGCCCGCGGCGCACAGATCTTAGGGAAAAGGTGTCAGATTTATTTACCGGTAAATAAATCTGACACCTTTCTTACCTTTCTTAAATCGGAACCTTTCTTAGGAGCGGCAATGGCAATTGAGGTCGTAGCCTTTAAAGGTCCCATACTGGTAACAGCTGGTTACCTGCTGCTCTGGTATTTTCTTCTGGTCGGGATTCAAAGGCGGACCAAGTACCGATTGCAAAAGGAGTACGCCGCCAGGGGTGAGGTGTTCGACAGGTATTTCGGACAAGATGAGCAGATGCTGGCCGCCGATCGGGTGGTGATCAATACCCAGGAGCAGATGGTGCCTTTCCTGTCATCGCT
>JBIJCV010000120.1:0-5625 GCA_044344525.1 Gammaproteobacteria bacterium
GCCCTGCTGCTGGTGCTGGCGCCGGATCTGCTGCGCAACCTGCCCACCAGTGCACTCGCGGCGGTGGTGATCGTCTCAGCCATCGGCCTGTTCGAAATCGTCGACCTGCGCCGCATCTTCCGCATCCAGCGCTGGGAGTTCTGGCTGTCCATCGGCTGCTTCGCCGGCGTCGCCGCGCTTGGCGCGATTCCCGGCATTGGCCTCGCCATCGTTGTCGCGGTCAGCGAGTTTCTCTGGGACGGCTGGCGGCCGCACTTCGCAGTGCTCGGCCGGGTGAACGGCATCCGCGGCTATCACGACATCAAGCGCTATCCGGAGGCGCGGCTCGTGCCCGGCCTAGTCCTGTTCCGCTGGGATGCACCGCTGTTCTTCGCCAATGCCGAGCTGTTCCAGGCGCGGGTGCTGCAGGCGGTCATGGATTCGCCGACGCCGGTGAAGCGGATCATCGTGGCCGCAGAACCGGTGACCAGCATCGATGTGAGTTCGGCAGACGTGCTTGCCGAACTCGAGCGGAAACTTCGGGAGGCGCAGATCGAGTTGCACTTCGCCGAAATGAAGGATCCGGTCAAGGACAAGCTGAAGCGCTTCGAGTTGCTCGAGCACTTCGGTCCGGAGGTCTTCCACCCCACGGTGGGCGCTGCCGTGGACGGTTACCTTGCTGATCACGCCGTAGATTGGCAACCCTGAACCTGGGGTGATTCGGTTTTTTGATCGCGGCTGCAGGAGCGGCTTCAGCCGCGATATCTTTTTTGGAACAATGATCGCGGCTAAAGCCGCTCCTACGGAAGGCGCTCCTGCAGCAGCGGTGCCAGGTACTGCCCGGTGTAGGACTTCGGGTTGGCGGCCACGTCTTCCGGCGTGCCCTCGGCGATCAGTCTGCCGCCGCCGTTTCCACCCTCCGGGCCGAGGTCGATGATCCAGTCGGCGGTCTTGATGACATCGAGGTTGTGTTCGATGACCACGATGGTGTTGCCCTGGTCGCGCAAGCGCTGCAGCACGCCAAGCAGTTGTGCGATGTCGTGAAAATGCAAACCGGTGGTGGGCTCGTCGAGGATATACAGCGTGTTGCCGGTGGCGCGCTTCGACAGTTCCTTGGCCAGCTTCACGCGTTGCGCTTCGCCACCGGACAGGGTGGTCGCGTTCTGGCCGAGGCGAACATAGGACAGCCCCACGTCCAGCAGCGTCTGCAGCTTCGGCGCGATCATCGGCACGGCAGCGAAGAAGGGCTGCGCGTCCTCGACGGTCATGTCGAGGATCTCGCTGACGGTCTTGCCCTTGTAGCGGATCTCGAGCGTCTCGCGGTTGTAGCGCTTGCCCTTGCAGACATCGCAGGCCACGTAGACATCGGGCAGGAAGTGCATCTCTACCCGGATCACACCGTCGCCCTGGCAGGCTTCGCAGCGCCCGCCCTTGACGTTGAAGCTGAAACGGCCGGCCTTGTAGCCGCGTGAGCGCGCCTCCTGGGTGGCGGCAAACAGTTCGCGGATTGGCGTGAACAAGCCGGTATAGGTGGCCGGGTTGGAGCGCGGCGTGCGGCCGATCGGGCTCTGGCTGATGTCGATCACCCGATCCACGGCCTCGAGTCCGTCGATGCCGTCGCAGGCTGCGTGCGGCGTTTCGCTGCTGCCGTTGAGATGCTGTGCCGTGTAGAGCAGCAGGGTGTCATTCACCAGGGTGGACTTGCCTGATCCGGACACGCCGGTCACGCAGGTGAGTACCCCGAGCGGGATGCGCACGTCGATATTGTCCAGGTTGTTGCCGCGCGCGCCACGGATGGTGAGCCAGCGCGCTGCATCCACCGGCTGGCGCTTTGCAGGCATCGGAATCTGCTTGCGTCCCGACAGGTACTGCCCGGTGATCGAGGCCGGATTGGCCATGATCTCTGCCGGGGTGCCCTGAGCGACGATCTGGCCGCCGTGTACGCCGGCACCGGGCCCGAGATCGACAACGTAATCGCCGGCGGCGATGGCTTCCTCATCGTGCTCGACCACCAGCACCGTGTTGCCCAGGTCGCGCAGGTGCAGCAGCGTATCGAGCAGCCGGCGATTGTCACGCTGGTGCAAACCGATCGACGGCTCGTCGAGGATGTACATGACGCCGACCAGCCCCGAGCCGATCTGGCTGGCGAGCCGGATACGCTGGGCTTCACCGCCCGACAGGGTTTCAGCACTGCGGTCCAGCGACAGGTAGTCGAGACCGACATCGGCCAGAAAGCGCAGGCGATTCTGGATTTCCTTGACCACCTTCGCGGCGATCTCGCCGCGCCAGCCTTCGAGCTGCAGGTTCTGGAAGAATTCCAGCGCATGCGCCACCGACATCGTGGTCACTGCCGCGATCGACTTGTCGCTCACATAGACATGGCGGGCGGCAGTATTCAGGCGCGTGCCGGCGCACTCCGGGCACGGCTGGCTGCTCATGAATTTCGCCAGTTCCTCGCGCACCATGCCGGAATCGGTTTCACGATAGCGGCGCTCGAGATTGGGCAGGATGCCCTCGAAGGGATGCTTGCGGCGGATGCTCGCGCCATTGCCGGTGATATAGCTGAACTGGATCTTTTCCTCGCCACTGCCGTGGAGCAGGATGTTCCGGATGTGTTCCGGCAGTTCGCGGTAGGGCAACTCGCTGTCGAAGTCGTAGTGTTTTGCCAGGCTCTGCAGCATGGAAAAATACCAGGCATTGCGCCGATCCCAGCCGCGGATCGCGCCGCCAGCGAGACTCAGATCGGGATAGCGCACCACGCGCTCCAGATCGAAGAACTGCTTCACGCCCAGACCGTCGCAGCTCGGGCAGGCGCCAGCCGGATTGTTGAACGAGAACAGGCGTGGCTCGAGTTCGGCAATGCTGAAGCTGCACACCGGGCAGGCAAAGCGGTCGGAAAACAGCATCTCGGCCGGCGCGTCCGCAGTGTCCGGATCCATTGACGCCACGCGTACCACACCATCAGCCAGCTTCAGTGCGGTTTCAAAGGACTCGGCCAGCCGCTGCTTGACGTCCTCGCGCACCTTGAAGCGGTCGACGACGACTTCGATGGTGTGTTTGCGGCGCAGGTCGAGCTTCGGCGGATCGTCGAGTTCGCAGAGCGCGCCATCGATCCGTGCGCGCACATAGCCCTGAGTGCGCAGTTCCGCCAGCAGCTGCATGTGCTCGCCCTTGCGGGCCTGTACCACCGGGGCAAGCAGCATGAGCCGTGTGCCTTCAGGCAGCGCCAGCGCCTGGTCCACCATCTGGCTGACGGTCTGTGCCAGCAGGTCGCGGCCATGAGTCGGGCAGCGCGGGGTGCCGGCGCGGGCGAACAGCAGGCGCAGGTAGTCGTAGATTTCGGTGACCGTACCGACCGTGGAGCGCGGGTTGTGGGAGGCGGTCTTCTGTTCGATCGAGATGGCTGGCGACAGGCCTTCAATATGGTCCACATCGGGCTTGTCCATCATCGACAGGAATTGCCGGGCATAAGCCGACAGCGATTCCACATAGCGGCGCTGGCCCTCGGCATAAATGGTGTCGAAAGCCAGGACTTGCCAGAGCCGGACAGGCCGGTAATCACGATCAGCCGGTCCCGGGGCAGGTCCAGGTCCAGGTTCCGGAGGTTGTGGGTCCGCGCGCCGCGGATGCTGATGTACTGCATTTGCTAAGGGACAGGGCCGGTCGGGAGTGAACCGCTAACTATACGGGGCGGGGTGACCCCAGCCAAAACCGGCCTCTGCCGTGGCCGGAGCGTGGCTACCCTGCATTGCATAAGGATATGACCAGAAATCCCGATGGCTTTTGGGGTGGTCCTGCTTACAATGCAAGCCAAGACGGATACGGGCCGCCCTGGTTCGCATCTCGCCCCCCGGACGGTAACAGCTGGAATCCATATGGCACGTGGCATCAACAAGGTCATCCTGATCGGCAATCTCGGCAAGGATCCGGAAACCCGCTATATGCCCAGCGGCTCGGCGGTTACCAATCTCCGCATCGCGACCACCGAGAGTTTCAAGGACCGCGAGACCGGCGAGCAGCAGGAGCGTACCGAATGGCACAGCGTCGCCATGTTCGGCAAGCTGGCCGAGATTTCCGCGGAGTACCTGAAGAAGGGCTCACAGGTTTATATCGAAGGCCGCCTGCGTACACGCAAGTGGCAGGACAAGGAACAGAAAGACCACTACAGTACCGAGATCGTCGCTGACCAGATGCAGATGCTCGGCGGTCGCGGTGGCGGCATGGGTGGCGGGTCGCAGGACGAAGGCGACAGTTTTGGTGGTGGCGCCCCCGAGTCGCGCCCGGCCAGGAAGCCCCAGGCCAAGGCTCAGGCCCAGACTGCAACAGCTGACTCACCGGAGTTCGATGACGACATACCGTTCTAGAACCCCGGAACACAGCGGGCAAGACGTCCGCACGAATGCCGATCGGCGCACTCAATGTGCGCCGATCTTTTTTCCAGATCCGGCTAGCAACATAACACCCTTACTCAAAGGAATAAGTGACCATGGGAGCATTCAAGGAAGCACACGGCGGCGAGCTGAAACAGCTCTATCTCGGTGAAGCCGCGGCTGAAGCCGAGAAAAAAGCTGCGCAGAACTACAAGTCCTGGGATCTCAGCGAGCGCCAGCTCTGCGATATCGAGTTGATCCTGAACGGCGCGTTCTCGCCCCTGGAAGGATTCCTCGGCAAGGACGATTACGAGAGCGTGTTGCGCGACATGCGCCTGAAATCCGGCGTGATCTGGTCGATGCCGATCAATCTGGATATCGGCAAGGCGTTCTCGGAGACCATCAAGGTCGGCGAGACCATCGCCCTGCGTGATCAGGAAGGTGTGCTGATCGCCACCTTGCAGATCAAGGACATCTGGACCCCGGACAAGTCCAAGGAGGCCTGGGCTGTCTACGGTACCGAGGACCAGAAGCATCCGGGTGTGGACTACATCATGAACACGGCCGGTCCGGTTTATATCGGCGGTACGGTGCGCGGTGTCGAATCACCGACCCACTATGATTTCAAGCTCTGGCGCGACTCACCCGCCGAACTGCGCGGCCGTTTCCGCAAGCTTGGCTGGCGCAAGGTCGTGGCTTTCCAGACGCGCAATCCGCTGCATCGCGCGCACCAGGAACTCACCTTCCGTGCCGCCCGCGAGTGCGAGGCGAACCTGCTGATCCAGCCGGTCGTCGGTCTGACCAAGCCCGGCGACGTGGACCACTACACCCGCGTGCGCTGCTACGAGCATGTGCTCGAGCAGTATCCGGAGCAGACCACGACGCTGTCACTGCTGAATCTGGCCATGCGCATGGCCGGCCCGCGCGAGGCCATCTGGCACGCCATCATCCGCAAGAACTACGGCTGCACACACTTCATCGTCGGCCGCGATCATGCCGGTCCGGGTAACGATTCGAAGGGCGAGCCCTTCTATGGCCCCTACGACGCGCAGGAATTGATGGCGCAGTACGAGACTGAGCTCGACATCACCATGGTGCCGTTCAAGGAGATGGTCTACATCGGAGACCGTGCGCAGTACATGCCGTCGGATGAAGTCGGCAAGGATGAAAAGGTACTGAACATTTCCGGTACCGAATTCCGTCGCCGCCTGAACGAAGGTCTCGATATCCCCGAGTGGTTCTCCTTCCCGAAGGTGGTTGAGGAACTGCGCAAGAC
>JBIJCV010000005.1:0-16561 GCA_044344525.1 Gammaproteobacteria bacterium
CTCGATACGCCAGGCATCGATGGCGATATCCTGGGTCGCCGAGCAGACGGCCAGCACAACCGTGAGCAACGCGATGCGCGCCAGCCAGACGGAAGGATCAGTCACCGACATCAGCAGCAGCACGGCTATCACACCGCACTGGCTGAGCAGCATCCAGCTGCGGCGCCGACCCAACCAGGCAGTCAGGCCGGGAATACCCAGCCGGTCGACCAGCGGTGCCCAGGCGAATTTCACCGAATAGGCGATGCCGGCCCAGGCAAACATGCCGATCTCGCTCTTGCTGACGCCAGTGGTGGTGAGCCACGCGGTGAGCGTGGTGAAGACCAGCGGAAACGGCAGGCCGGCGGCGAAGCCGAGCACGAGCATGGCCAGCACGCGCGGCTGCGCGTAGATGCGCAGCGTCGAGACCGGTATTTCTTCAGCGGATTGCATAGTCCATCAGCAATGGGGCGTGATCAGAAAAACGGGTTTCCTTGTAGATTTCGGCACTCTGCACCACGCCGCGCAGGCTGTCGCTGGCAATCTGATAGTCGATCCGCCAACCGACGTTCTTCGCCCAGGCCTGACCCCGATTCGACCACCAGGTGTACTGATCAGGCTCGGCATTGACCTGCCGGAAGCAGTCGACATAGCCACGCACACCAAACAACTCGTCGAGCCAGCCGCGTTCTTCAGGCAGGAAACCGGAGTTCTTCCGGTTGGCACGCCAGTTGCGCAGGTCGATCGGCTGATGGGCGATATTCCAGTCGCCACACAACAGATAATTGCGACCGTCATCCCGCAGCGCCTCGAGGTGCAAGGCGAATGCGTCCAGAAAGCGGAACTTGGCCTGCTGCCGCTCGTCACTCGCCGAGCCCGAGGGCAGGTAGACGGAGACGACACTGAGATCGCCAAAGCGGGCTTCCAGATAGCGGCCTTCAGCATCGAACTCTGCTGAACCAAATCCGCGCAACAGCTCGTCCGGCTTGTGTCGCGAGTAGAGCGCCACACCACTGTAGCCCTTGCGCTGGGCCGGCTCGTAGTAACAGTGAAAGCCGGCGGGATGATACAGCTCCGTCGCAATCTGCTCGGGCAGCGCCCGGACTTCCTGCAGGCAAACCACATCGGCAGCCTGCTGCGGCAGCCAGTCGAACAGACCCTTGCGCGCGGCCGAGCGGATGCCGTTGACGTTGAGCGTGACGATGCGCATTGACGGTGTACGATACCGTAAAAGGGCAACATTCAGCGGTAGAGAATCATGCGTGGCTATCAGCAGCAGTTCATCGAACTCGCGGTAGAGGTCGGGGTTCTGAAATTCGGCCAGTTCAAACTCAAGTCCGGGCGCATCAGTCCGTATTTCTTCAACTCGGGACTGTTCAATACCGGCTATTCCGCGGCGAAACTCGGCCGCAGCTACGCCGCTGCCGTGGACGCCGCCAACATCGACTTCGACATGCTGTTTGGTCCGGCCTACAAGGGCATCCCGCTGGTGTCGCTGGCCGCCGCCGCACTCGCCGAACACTACGGTGTGGACGCGCCTTTCTGCTTCAACCGCAAAGAGGTCAAGGATCACGGCGAGGGTGGCGCCATCGTCGGCGCACCGGTGCACGGCCGCGTACTGATACTCGATGACGTGATCACGGCGGGGACCGCAATCCGCGAAACCATCACCCTGCTGCAGCAGGCGGGTGGCACACCGGCGGGCGTGGTGCTGGCTCTGGACCGGCAGGAACGCGGCACCGGTGAACTGTCCGCCACCCAGGAAGTCGAAAAAAACTATGGTATTCCGGTGACCAGCATCATCCGGCTCGATGATCTGGTTGAGCATCTGGCGAGCAGCGCCGAACACAGCCAGTTCCTGCCGCTGATCCAGGACTATCGTCAGCGTTACGGGGTGAGTTGAGATCTGACGCCATGCACCAGCGGTGAAGCTGCGGAGCAGGTCACTGTTTTTCGTCAAGTGCTCACGGGATAATCCCGACGGGAACGACCCGGCACCGGGTCAGGGTAATGGGTTCAGGCATGCAGGCTCGAAGCTCTGGTTTCGGCGGCCCGGCGGCTACGCATATGAGCGCACGTCGCCCTGTGCAGCTCGCGCTGCTGCTCATGAGCGGCGTATTTGCCCTGTGCTCAGCTCTGCCCACACCGGCTGAGGCAGCGGCCAAGAAGAAGCCCCCGACCAACAGTGCCGCCAAGGTTTATCGCTGGGTCGATGCCGAGGGCGTTGTCCACTACAGCGACCAGATCCCGCCAGAACAGGCGCCGGCCGACCGGCAGATCCTGAACCAGTATGGCGTGCCTGTCCGGGCCGAGCAGGGTGCAATGTCGACGGCTGAAATCGCGGCCGAGAAACGTGCCAGTGAAGAACGCGAAGCTGCCCGGGCGGCGGCTGAGCGGGATGCCGTTCTGCTCAGCACCTACCTCTCGGTTGACGAAATCGAGGAGCTGCGAAACCGGCGCGTAGACCTCATCAAGGGACAGATTTCGCTGACCGAAAACTATCTGCACAGCCTCACCGGCAAGCTGCAGAAACTGCAGAAGGAAGCCGGCGCCTTCAAGCCCTACAGCCAGGATCCGGATGCCGAACCGATCGACGCAGCACTTGCCCAGGAACTGTCGGACACGCTGGATTCGATCGCGCTTTACGAGAAAACCCTGCTGGACACTCGCTCCAGGCAACAGCGTCTGGTCAGCGAGTTCGATGCGGCGATCACCCGCTTCAAGGAACTCAAGGGGCCGTAAGCGCGCAGCGGGCGGCTATTTCTGCCCGCTATGCCCAAATCCGCCGGCGCCACGCGACGAGACGCTGAACTCCTCCACCACCTCGAACTCCACCTGCACGACCGGCACAAAAACCATCTGCGCCAGCCGGATACCCGGTTCGATCGCGAAGGCCTCGCTGCTGCGGTTCCAGCAGGACACCATGATCTGCCCCTGGTAATCCGAGTCGATCAGCCCGACCAGATTGCCAAGCACGATGCCGTGTTTATGACCCAGTCCGGAGCGCGGCAGGATCACCGCAGCCAGGCCCGGATCGGCAATGTGTATCGCCATGCCGGTCGGCACCAGCACCGTCTGGCCCGGAGCGACCTGCAGCGGCGCATCGACACAGGCGCGCAGGTCGACACCTGCAGAACCTGTTGTGGCGTACTCCGGCAAGGGGAAATCGCGGCCCAGCCGCGCATCGAGAATACGAAGTCTGATCTGCATGGGGAATCTCAGTTACCGGCTGGCCTGCGCAACGGCGTCACGCTGCCGGATCGGGCTGCAGTATATCGGGCGGCAACTATCCGGATGATCTGCCGCGCCAGATCGAGCTTGGACATGCGCGACAGTTCTTCGCCACCCTCGCGCCACAGGACCAGCGCGCTGTTGTCATCGGCATCAAAGCCCAGCCGCGCACCGACCAGGTTGGCGACGATCATGTCGAGCCGCTTGCCCGCCAGTTTCTGCCGGGCGTACTCCTCGAGCCGCTCGGTTTCGGCAGCAAAGCCGACCGTGAACGGTGCCTTTGGCAAAGCGGCAATCGTCGCCAGCAAGTCCTGCGACTTGTTCATCTCCAGCACCAGGCGGTCGCTGCGCTTCTTGATCTTCTGCGGCGCGGCCTCAGGCCGGTAGTCGGAAATCGCTGCGGCACCGATATAGATATCTGCACTGCCAACGCAGTCGAGCGCCGCGCTGCACATCTGCTCCGCGGTCTCCACGTCGGCCCGTCGCACGCCGCGCGGTGCGGGCAGGTTCACCGGGCCGGCGATCAGTGTGACCTCCGCACCTGCCTCTATAGCCGCCTGCGCCACCGCGAAGCCCATCTTTCCGGAGCTGCGATTGCTGATGAAACGCACCGGATCGATCGGTTCGCGCGTAGGGCCGGCCGTGACCAGCACCCGGAGTCCGGCAAGCAGCCCGCCGACGACAGTTCGCGCCTCGTGTTGTGCCGCTGCGCCGGCCCATGCGGCGACGAGTTCAGCCGGCTCCACCATCCGGCCGGGACCGATATCGCCACAAGCCTGGCTGCCGACTCCGGGACCGACAAAACGCACGCCGCGCGATTCAAGCGTCGCCCGGTTGGCCTGCGTGGCGGGATGCCGCCACATCACCTGATTCATGGCCGGTGCGAGCAGGATCGGCGCTTCCGTTGCCAGACACAGTGTGCTGAGCAGATTGCCGGCAGCACCCGTCGCGAGCTGCGACATGAAGTGCGCGGTTGCCGGCGCCACCAGGATGTAATCCGCCCAGCGTGCGAGCTCTATATGCCCCATCGCCGCCTCGGCCTCCGCATCCCAGAGATCGACACGCACCGGATTAGCAGAGACGGCCTGGAACACCGTCGGCGTGACCAGCCGCGCAGCGCTGGCCGTCATCACGACCCGCACCTCGGCACCGGCATCCTGCAGACGCCGCACGATATCCGGGCTCTTGTAGGCGGCGATACCGCCTGTGACACCCAGCAGAACGCGTGTTTTTTGCAATTGGCCCAAACGGGTCCGCCTGACGCGGGAGGACAGGCATAAAGATTACCGCAAAGCGGAAGCCATCGCGGCGCTTTGTCCATCAGTCTCCCAGTTTCGGTGCTTGGTCCCGCCGACCTGAAACCTGAAAATGGCGCACTCATGCATCACTCCATAAAGGACTGGCCGGCCATGGAACGGCCCCGCGAACGCCTGGCGCATGCGGGGCCCGATCACCTTTCGGATGCCGAACTGCTGGCGGTCATGCTGGGTCGCGGTACGGCCGGTGTTTCGGCCCTTGATCTGGCCCGCCAGCTGCTCAGCCGCTTTGGCGGCATGCGCGGCGTGCTCAACGCACGGGCCAGCGAGCTTGAGTCCCTGCACGGGGTAGGCCCGGGCAAATCTGCACTCCTGACCGCCGCGCGTGAGTGCTGTTGCCGCTATATGGGTGAAAAACTGGTGCCCGGCCGGGCTATCGCCGCGCCAGCCGACAGCCAGGATTTCCTGCTCGCCCGCCTGCGCGACCGCAGCTATGAGGTGTTCTGCTGCATTTTTCTGGATAACCGCCACCGGGTGCTGGCCTTCGAGGAACTGTTCCGCGGCACCATCGACAACACCACCGTCTATCCGCGCGAGGTGGTGCGACAGGCCTTGCACCGGAATGCAGCGGCCGTGATCCTCGCCCACAATCATCCCTCCGGCATCCCCGAACCCAGCGATGCCGACCGGTTGATCACCCGCCGGGTCCGCGACGCCCTTGAACTGATCGACGTCCGCCTCCTCGATCACATGGTGATCGGCGACGGCAGCTGCGTGTCGCTGGCCAGCCGCGGCATGCTCTAGATGCACCCTGCCCTTGCCACGGGACCTGTCCCGCTGGTATAAAGCGTGCCCTTCTGCCATACGGCGGCTTTAGCAAGCCGTTGACTTAATAGAGGTTTGCCATGTCCCGCGTCTGTCAGGTAACCGGAAAGCGCCCGGTCTACGGGAATACCGTGTCCCACGCCAACAACAAGAAGCGACGCCGGTTTCTGCCAAACCTGCATACCCATCGTTTCTGGCTGGAAAGCGAAAAGCGTTTCATCAGTCTGCGCGTTTCGAATAACGGCCTGCGCACGATCGACAAGCTCGGCATTGAAACAGTTCTGGAGCAGATGCGCGCCAAGGGCGAGCAGGTCTGAAGGTAAGCAGCCATGGCCAAATCAATTCGCGACAAGATCAAACTGGTGTCCAGCGCGGATACCGGTCACTACTACACCACCACGAAGAACAAGCGCACGCATCCGGAAAAGCTGCAGACCAACAAATACGATCCGGTCGTCCGCAAGCACGTGGCCTACAAAGAAGCCAAGATCAAGTAACGGCTGACGTCGCTACCCTGCGGGCAGTCCGATGCCCGAATTACCCGAGGTAGAAACCACCCGGCGCGGCATCGCGCCCTGGCTGGAAGGTCAGCGCATCGCGCGCATCGTGACCAGAGTCCGCGCATTGCGCTGGCCGATTCCGGCTGACTTGCCGGAACATTTGGCTGGCGCCAAAGTGCTGGCCGTACAGCGACGGGCCAAGTATCTGCTCCTGTGTACCGATCGCGGTACTGCGCTGCTGCATCTGGGCATGTCCGGCAGCCTGCGCGTGCTGCACAACCCGCCACCACCAGGCCGCCATGACCACTTCGATCTGATCACCGATGCCGGGGTCGTGATCCGGTTCAACGATCCGCGCCGCTTCGGCGCGCTGCTATGGACAGAAGCGGATCCCGCCACTCACCCGCTGCTCGCGTCGCTCGGCCCGGAACCGCTCAGTGCCGCATTCGATGTCGCGTGGCTGCAGACGCATTGCCAGCAGCGCAAGATCGCCATCAAGCCACACATCATGAATGCGCAGATCGTGGTCGGCGTGGGCAACATCTACGCCAGTGAAGCGCTGTTCCGCGCTGGTATCCACCCAGCCCGCGCAGCCGGTCGCCTGGCCGAAAAACGTCTGGCCGGCCTCGTCACGGCGATCCGGGAGGTGCTGTCAGCAGCGATACAGGCAGGTGGTACGACACTGCGTGATTTTCAGCAGGGAGATGGCCAGCCCGGTTACTTCACGCAGGATTTGCGCGTCTATGGTCGCGCCGGTCGGCCCTGCGTCATTTGCGCGACACCGGTGAAGCAACAGGTGCTGGGGCAGCGCTCAAGTTATTACTGTCCGCGCTGCCAGCGCTGAAACCCGCGGCTCAGTAAACGATCACGTCACCGCTGCCGCGCGGATCAGAAGCAGCATCGACCGTGCCAGTCTCTCGATCCCAGGTCACCACCTGCATGTTGCCGAAGCTGCGCGGGCTGAGTTCGAGCTTGTGGCCGCGCGCTTCGAGGCCGGTCTTTTCTTCGGCGCTGAATGCGCCTTCTTCATGGGCCACCACATCCGGATAGTACTGATGGTGATAGCGTTTCAGGCTCACCATCTGTTTCGCATCGGCGCCGTCCATCCAGGCCAGTGTCGAGAGCAGCACCATGCTGATGATGCGGCTGCCGCCCGGCGTACCGAGTATCGCCACACCACGCGGCGACTCGACAAAGCCCGGCGACATGCTCGACAGCATGCGCTTGCCCGGGGCGATGGCATTGGCCTCGGTGCCGAGCAACTCGAAACCGTTCGGTGTACCCACCTTGATCGAGAAGTCATCCATCTCGTTGTTCAGGATCACACCGGTGCCGGGGGGAATGAACGCCGCACCGAACCAGGTATTGACGCTGAGCGTGGCCGCCACGCGATTGCCTGCCGCATCGAGCACGGAAAAATGCGTGGTGTTGGCACCGTCGCCGGTGTCCGGCGCGATGCCGGGCAAATCATCGCTGCGCGTAGCACGATCCAGCCTGATCGAGGTGCGCTGCCCGTCTGCATACCAGGGGCTGAGCAGGCGATCGATCGGCATCGAAACGAAAGCCGGATCACCCAGGTACATGGCGCGATCACGATAGGCGCGGCGCAGGGCTTCCACGGTCAGGTGCTTGCGCTCGACCGGTTGCAGGCTGTTGAGATCATAGGCACGCAGGATATTCAGCGCATCGCCAAGCACCACACCACCCGAAGACGGCGGCGGCACCATGACCATGGTCGCATCCCGGTACTGCACACGCAGCGGTTCACGCTCGATCACCTTGTAAGCGGCCAGATCTTCGCGTGTCCAGATGCCGCCGGCAGCCTGCACACCAGCCACCAGCCGTCGCGCCACACTGCCGCGATAAAAACCGTCATGGCCATCTGCCGCAAGCCGCCGCAACGTGCGGGCCAGATCGCTGAAACGTACCGTGGCGCCTGACTGCAGCGGCTGACCGCCGGGCATATACAGGGCAGCAAAAGCCGACGAGTTGCGCGCCGCTTCCGCCCGGAACTTGAGACCCATCGCGATGCCCCGGGAAACCTCGATGCCCTGCTCGGCATAGCGGATCGCGGGCGCGAGACTGGTGGCAAGCGGCAGGCGCCCGTAACGGCTGGCCAGATGCGCGAGCGCCGCCGGCTCGCCGGGGATACCTGCCGCCAGCGGGCCGTTCAGGGTCTGGCCCGGGCGCGGGGTGCCCTGTGCGTCCAGATACATGTCGCGGGTGGCAGCAGCCGGCGCCACTTCACGTCCGTCGATGACGACCTGACGACCGGTGCCCGCTTCATGCAACAGCCAGAATCCGCCGCCGCCCAGACCGGAGGCATACGGCTCGACGACGGCCAGCGCGGCACTGATCGCCACGGCCGCATCGAAGGCATTGCCGCCTGCGGCGAGGATCTCCTCGCCGGCGCGTGTCGCCAGCGGATGTGCAGTGGCGATGCCGGACTTCGCTGGTACCGACTGCGCGCCGGCGGGCAGCGCCCAGATCCAGACGGATATCAGCAGCGCGAATACGCTGCGTTGCGCGGACCGTGCGACGGCCCCCTGCCGGACGGTACTCACTGCCGCGCCAGATCGGCCCGTTTGCGCGCCAGTGCTGCAGCCACGATCTCCGGCACGAAGGGCCTGATATCACCACCGAGTATGCCGATCTCGCGCACGAAGGTTGATGAAACGAAGGTGTATTCCTCAGCCGGCGTCAGAAACACGCTTTCGACTTCCGGCTGCAGGTGCCGGTTCATCGTCGCCAGCTGAAATTCGAATTCGAAATCAGACACCGCGCGCAGTCCGCGAATGATCACGCGCAGGCCATGCTGCCGCACGTAGTCCACAGTCAGGCCGGTGTAGCCGTCGACACTGATGTTGCCGGCATCGGCAAGCGCGGCGCGGGCCATGCCAATCCGCTCTTCCAGCGAGAACATCGGCGTCTTGTTCGGGCTTGCGGCAACCGCAACCACCACATGATCAAAGAGCCTCGCCGCCCGGCGCACCAGGTTGAGATGGCCGTTGGTGACCGGATCAAAAGTTCCGGGGTACATCGCGCCGACAGACATCGTCCTGTGCTCCTGTTATCCGCTAATCGAGCCGGGCCAGTGCGTAGCGCACCTCGCCAGCCTCGCGTTCCCGGTGCAACTGCCAGCCCGGGGGCAGTTCCGGCAGCGCGCTCTTGCGGCTGGTCTCAAGATAAACCCACGCATGTGGGGCAAGCCAGCCGCGCGTGAGGAGTGTACACAAATTGCCCAGCTCGTCAGCCGCATAAGGGGGATCGAGAAACACCAGATCGAAGCGGCGTGGCACCGGTCCGGCCAGCCAGCGGCGGGCATCGGCGCGCAGCACCTGGCCCTGTCCGCCCAGACGCCTCAACGCCGACTCCAGCGCAGCCGCAGCCTCGGCATCACACTCGACGAACCAGCTCTCGGCTGCGCCACGCGACAGTGCTTCCAGGCCCAGCACGCCGGTACCGGCATACAGATCCAGACAGACCATCCCGGGCAGGACTGGTGCCAGCCAGTTGAACAGCGTTTCCCGCACGCGATCCGGCGTCGGCCGGATATCACTGCCGGATGCCACATCAAGGCGCCGCCCACGCCACTCGCCAGCAATGATCCGCACGCTGCCGGCCGGTTTGCCGGCTTGCCGTGTCCGCTGACGCTCCATCTCGCTGCTGCTCCCTTGCCTGTCCACGGGGCTTCAACCGCCCCGGTCACTACCGGCAGATTCGGTCGCTACGCTGCCCGCGTCAACAACTGCGGTTTTCCTGGTCACCGGGAATCATTAACATGCCGGCATGCCATCTGACAGCACTTCCGGGACCGCGTCCCGTCCGGGCTTCTTCGCCCGCCTCAAGGACCGCCTCGGCGTCGGCAAGGATTCTGCCAAAAGCACTGCCAGCAAGCTTGGTGGCGCCCTCGACTGGCTGGTCGGCCGCAAACTCGATGAGGCGATGATCGAAGAACTCGAGACCAGTCTGCTCGCCGCCGATGTGGGCGTGGATGCCGCAGAGGACATCATCCGGCGCATCCGCAAAAAGGCCGGCAACCGCAACATCACCTCGGTCGAGGACGCACGCGCGATCCTGCGCGAATCGATCCGGGAAATCCTGCAACCGCGCGCCGTACCGCTGGTGATTCCAGACGCACCCCGCCCGTTCCTGATCCTGATGGTCGGTGTGAATGGCTCCGGCAAGACCACCACCATCGGCAAGCTCGCGCGACGGCTGCGCGAGCAGGGCCTGAAAGTCATGCTGGCCGCCGGCGATACCTATCGCGCCGCAGCCATCGAGCAACTGCAGGTCTGGGGCGATCGCAATGACGTGCCGGTGATCGTGCAACAGGCCGGCGCAGACCCGGCTGCGGTCATCTACGATGCCTTTGAAGCAGCGCGTGCCCGCGGCATCGATGTGCTGCTGGCAGACACTGCGGGCCGACTGCAGAACAAGGCGCATCTGATGCAGGAACTGCAGAAGGTGGTGCGCATCGCACGACGGCTCGATCCGACGGCACCGCACGAAATCATGATCGTGCTGGATGCCAGCCTGGGCCAGAATGCTGTCGCACAGGCCTTGCAGTTTCACGCTGCGATCGGCCTGACCGGCATCACCATGACCAAGCTGGATGCCGGCGGGAAGGGTGGCGTACTGGTCGCACTGGCCGAGCAGCTGGACGTGCCGGTGCGCTTCATCGGCATTGGCGAGCAGGCTGCCGACATGGATGTATTCGACGCCGGCGAGTTCGCCGCAGCACTGACCCAGTCGGCAGAAAGCCGATGATCCGCTTCGACAACGTCAGCAAACGCTATGACGGCGCACGCGAAGCACTGTCCAACGTCACCATCGAGGTCGCGGCTGGCGAACTCGCTTTTCTGACCGGCCGGTCTGGCGCGGGCAAAAGCACCGTATTGAAGCTGGTGGCACTGATCGAGCGGCCCACGCGCGGGCAGGTCACTGTGGGCGGCAGGCAGCTTGGCAAGCTCAGCTATCGCGAGATCCCGGCCTACCGCCAGCAGATCGGCATGGTATTTCAGGACAACAGGCTGCTGAATGATCGCAGCGCCTTTGAGAACGTGGCGCTGCCGCTCATCATCAGTGGCACCGGCCAGCGTGAAATCGACAAGCGTGTCCGCGCTGCGCTGGATCAGGTCGGATTGCTGGAACGGGAAAAATACCCGCCGCGGTCGCTTTCGGCTGGTGAACAGCAGCGGCTCAGCATTGCCCGTGCGGTGGTCAGCCGCCCCAAGGTACTGATCGCCGACGAGCCTACCGGCAATCTCGACCCCGACCTGTCGCTGGAAATCATGACCCTGTTCCGGCGCCTGAACGAAGTCGGTGTAACCATGCTCATCGCGAGTCACGACATGCAGCTGGTGGAGAAGTTTGGCAGCCGGCGCATCGTGCTGAGCGGCGGTCAGGTCAGCAGCGGCGAAACCATCGCTGGCGCGACCGGAGCCGACCCATGAGCGCCGGAATCTGGCTGGCCCGACACGCACAGAACCTGCTGGGCGCGCTGGGTTCGCTGAGCCGGAATCCGGTTGGCACCTTTCTCACCGTGTCTGTGATCGGTATCGCCCTGGCTTTGCCGGCGGCATTGAACGTCCTCGTTCAGACCGGCAAGTCGGCGGCCGGTAACTGGAGCGACGTGCGTGATTTCTCCGTTTACATGCAGCCCGCGACGCCGCTGGCGCGGGCGGAGACTCTGGCGCGCGAATTGCGCAAGCGTAGCGGCATCGAATCGGTAGAACTGATCACGGCCGATGCAGCGATTGCCGAACTCGGCAAGGACCCGGTTTTTGCCAACGCACTCGCCGCTCTCGACGGCAATCCCCTGCCCCACACGCTGGTGATACGTCCAGCGCCGGATATGGGCAGCGAGCAACTGGGAAAACTCGGTACAGAGCTGCAGAAAACACCCGACGTGGATCTGGTGAAACTGGATCTGCAGTGGGTGCAGAGACTCAATGCCGGTCTGGATTTTCTGGCGCGGCTCGGCTGGATAGCCGCCGTGCTGCTGGGTGGTGCGGTACTCATCATCGTCGGCAATACGATCCGGCTCGACATTCAGACCCGGACCGAGGAAATCGAGGTCGCCAAACTGCTGGGCGCTACAGACAGCTTCGTCCGCCGGCCCTTTCTGTATCTGGGCCTCTGGTATGGCCTGTTCGGCAGTCTGGTGGCCGTGCTGATCCTGGCCATCAGTCTGTGGTTGCTGGGCAGCCCGCTGGCCAGCCTGGCACGCCTGTACGGGAGCAACCTGGCACTGGAAGGCCTGGGCCTGACAACCCTCGGTGCGGTACTCGGCGGGGGCCTGCTGGCCGGCTGGAGCGGCGCCTGGCTGGCCGTGTCCAGGCACCTGTCGGGGCTGCGCCCAAAGGGCCAGGGTGCCCTGTAACCTTCTGTTTTAATTAGCCTCCTGAGTATACGGCCAGGGAACTGGGCGGTGTTTTAGCACTCTAAGCTGGCGAGTGCTAAGATCGTCCCAAGGAGGTTTCTGCATGAGTACTTCGACAATGCTGGTCAGTAGCCACAAGGATCTGGCGTTTGCGGGTCCGCTTGGCAGCCTCGACGCCTATATCAGCAAGGTTGTACAGGTTCCGGTCCTGGGCCAGGCCGAGGAGCTCGCGCTCGCCCGGCAGTTCCGCGATGAGAACGATCTGGATGCGGCACGCAAGCTGGTACTTTCCCAGTTGCGATTCGTGGTCCACATCGCGCGTGGCTACACCGGTTATGGCCTGCCGCTGGGCGACCTGATTCAGGAAGGCAACATTGGCCTCATGAAGGCCGTGAAGCGTTTCGACCCCGAGATGAACGTGCGGCTGGTGTCCTTCGCCGTGCACTGGATCCGTGCCGAGATCCACGAATACGTTCTGCGCAACTGGCGTCTGGTGAAAATCGCAACGACCAAGGCGCAGCGCAAGCTGTTCTTCAACCTGCGCCGGGCCAAAAACCATCTGGGCTGGTTGTCATCGTCTGAACGTGAGGTCATAGCCAAAGACCTGGGCGTAACGACCCGCGAAGTTGGCGAGATGGAAGAGCGTCTTGCCGGGCAGGACGTGAGCTTCGATCCGGGACCCGAGACCGACGATGAGACCCCGTACGCACCGGCGCTCTACATTGCCAGCGAGTCCGGCGATCCGGCCCAGGCGATGGAAAGCGATGACTGGCGCGAACAGGGCGCCGACCGCCTGCGCGATGCGCTGGATGGTCTGGACAAGCGCAGCCGGGAAATTCTCGAGGCGCGCTGGCTCGGCGAAAAGAAAGCCACGCTGCAGACACTGGCCGCCCGTTACGGTATCTCCGCCGAACGTGTCCGGCAGATCGAACAGACGGCGATGCGCACCCTGCGCAGCGCCGTCTGAACGGTTCGACCCCGCAGTACTACTGGGTCACCGGCAGCAAGGTGATCTCCACGCGGCGATTCTGTGCACGACCTTCCGCCGTATCGTTGCTGGCGATCGGCCGTGTTTCGCCGTAGCCAGTCGCTATCAGCCGCTGCGGGTTGATCCCCTGGCTGCCGAGATAGGTACTGACGCTGCCAGCACGCCGCTGTGACAACTCGAGGTTCTTGTCATCAGGACCGGTACTGTCTGCATGACCGGCAATATCCACCACGGTCTTGTCGAATTCCTTGAGCACCAGGGCTACCGAGTTCAGCACCTGATAAAACGAGGCGTTGATATCGGCGCTGTTGGTCATGAAGGTCACGTTGCCGGGCATGTTCAGAATGATGTTGTCGCCGCTGCGGGTCACGCTCACGCCGGTCCCCTGCAGTTGCTGACGCAGCTTGGCTTCCTGGCGATCCATGTAATTGCCAACCGCACCACCGGCAAGACCGCCGGCACCACCGAGGATCAGGGCGCGTTTCTTGCGCTCGGATGAACTGTCACCGGTCAGCAGACCGATGGCCACACCGACACCGGCACCGATAGCCGCGCCCTTGGTGGTATTGCTGGTCTTCTGCTCACCGGTATAGGGGTCGGTAGTCTGACAGGCCGAAAGCGCCAGACTGGCACCAAGTACCAGCGTCGCCAGTTTGATCGTTCCGTGCATGTGCATAATCCTGACTCCTGAAATTGCCTGTACCGGCACCCAAGCCGGCGATAATGGCGAAAGCTGTGCAAGACTTGCTGCTCGAGGTTAACCACGCATGAACAGCGAGACTGGCGGTGCCAGTTTACCCCGGCAAATGGCGTGCTGATGCGCGGTCGCCAGTGTCTTCTGTAGAATCAACCACCCCCAGATCGCGGGCGGAGTAACGATGGCAAGCACAGCGAAAAGCAGGTCTGCATCAGCCCGGCGGCCACTCGTCGGCGTTGTCATGGGCTCGGACTCGGACTGGCCCACACTCAAGGCAGCGGTCGAGATACTGAAGCAATTCGGCGTAGCCTGCGAAAAACGCGTGGTCTCGGCGCATCGCACTCCGGACCTCATGTTCGAGTACGCCGCTGCTGCACGTGGCCGTGGACTCAAGCTCATCATTGCCGGCGCCGGCGGCGCAGCACATCTGCCTGGCATGCTGGCCGCCAAGACCACCTTGCCGGTACTCGGCGTCCCGGTCCTGTCCAAAGCACTCTCAGGTCAGGACTCCCTGCTTTCGATCGTACAGATGCCTAAAGGCATACCCGTTGCGACCTTTGCCATCGGTGAACCCGGCGCTGCGAATGCGGCGCTGTTTGCAGTTGCCGTACTGGCCGGCGATAACCCCGTGCTGGCGAAGAAGCTTGCCGCCTTTCGCCAGCAACAGGCCAGAAGCGTCATGGCCATGAAGCTTCCCGGCTGAATGACGGCAATTCTCCCGCCAGCCAGCCTGGGCCTCCTGGGAGGTGGCCAGCTCGGCCGCTTCTTTGTGCAGGCGGCTCACGAACTCGGTTACCAGGTCTGGGTGCTTGATCCCGATCCGGACAGCCCGGCCGGATGCATCGCTGATCGCCACCTTGTCGCTGCGTACGACGATCAGTCTGCTCTGGATATGCTGGCCGCACACTGTGCGGCAATAACCACAGAATTCGAAAACGTACCGGCATCCGGCCTCGAGTATCTGGCGCGTACTGTTCGCGTTGCACCTTCGGCCACAGCCGTTGCCGTCTGCCAGGACCGGATCGCCGAGAAAGCCTTTCTGCAACAGCACGGCCTGCCGCATGGGCCGTATGCCGTGATCCGCAGCGCAGCTGACATACATGCCGCTGATGGCGGGCTGTTTCCGGGCATCCTCAAGGTGGCGCGCTTTGGTTATGACGGCAAGGGTCAGGCGCGGGTCAGTAACCGCGATGAAGCGCTCGCTGCCTTTCACGGCAATGCTGACAAAGCCTGCGTACTGGAGGCATTGCTGCCGCTCGACTGCGAGCTATCGGTGGTGCTCGCGCGCAGCGCCAGCGGAGAGACCGCCTGCTTCCCCGTAGCGGAAAACAGCCACCGTCAGGGCATTCTCGATGTGTCGATCGTACCGGCGCGCATATCGGCAGCACTGGCGGCAGACGCCCGGCAGTGTGCGCTGCAGATCGCGACGGCCCTGGGCTACATCGGCACCATGGCCGTGGAATTCTTCGTCAGTCACAGCAAACTTTACGTCAACGAGATGGCGCCACGCCCGCACAACAGCGGCCACTACACGCTGGATGCCTGCCAGACCAGCCAGTATGCCCAGCAGGTGCGGGCGCTCTGCGGCCTGCCGCTTGGCGACCCAGCGGCCGGCAGCGCTGCCGTGATGGTCAATCTGCTCGGCGACCTGTGGTTCGATGCCGGCGAACCGCGCGAGCCCGACTGGCCGGTACTGCTGGCAATACCGGAGCTCAGGCTGCATCTGTATGGCAAGCGCGAAGCACGGACCGGCCGCAAGATGGGCCACTTCACGGTGCTGGGCAGCGAACTGCCAGTCGTGCTCGCGACGGCAATGCGGGCCCGAAGCCTCATCGGCATCCGGGACGACAGCGGCCCCGGAGTGGCCTAATATCGACTACACGCCTCATCAACGCGGACTGATGCCCACATGAAATCAATACTGCTTGCCGGACTGATCTTCAGCGCAGCGGTATCCGCTGCCGAAACCTCCAATCTGCGGGTGATCGCCACCAACGTCCAGAGCGACAAGGGACAGATCATCGTCTGGGTCTATGACAACAAGGATGACTGGCTCAGCGACCGCTTCCGCACATTCAAGAGCGTGAAGGTTGCCGGCAACCGGGCGGGCAACAGCGTGACCGTCGAGCTGTTGCTGCCGCCGGGCGAGTATGCGCTGTCGGTTTTTCAGGACGAGGACAACGACACGAAACTGAAGAGCAACTTCATCGGTATTCCCAAGGAGCCGGCTGCACTGTCCAACAATGCGCGACCCGGATTCGGTCCACCGAAGTACAAGGACGCTGTCTTCACGATCGGCAGCACGCCGGTCGAACAGAAACTCAGCCTGCAGTAGCTGCGCGTCACCCCGTTTATACTCCGGACGATGAGCGACCCAGATATCCGCCGCGTACTCGACTTCTGGTTCAGTGACGGCGCCAGGAACCAGCCGACCATCGACAGCCGGATGGACCGCTGGTTCACCGCAGACCGCGAGTTTGATGAGTTGATCCGGCGCGAATTCGCGCCACTGGTCGACAAGGCATCCAAAGGTGCGTTGAGCAGCTGGGCCGCAGAACCCGAGGGCCGGCTGGCACTGATCCTGTTGCTCGACCAGTTTCGCCGCAACATGTATCGCGGCACGCCCAAAGCGTTTTCCCGCGATGCCCAGGCTGTAAAGCTGTGCGTCGAAGGTGCTGCGGCAGGCGCATACAAGCAACT
>JBIJCV010000121.1:0-5600 GCA_044344525.1 Gammaproteobacteria bacterium
GAGCACCGCAGGCACCAGCGACAGGAAAGCATCGCGGTTCGACAGGTAATTCTGCAGCCACATGGTCTGGATGCCGGCCCGCTCGCAGAGCTGTGCCAATTCGACCAGCTGATCGGGGGTCTGGTCAGGTTCCAGCAGTACATCGATTTTCATGGTCGACTCCGGTCTCTGCGTTGCGAAGACATGTATTATACATCAGACATGTTGTTGCGGAAGCATGCGACGGTGCGCAGTACTGCGCTGAAGCGCTTATCTGCACGGCGCTTCGATGGCATAGATCAGCATGCTGCGGCCATCCGGCTCGATTTCCTCGCCAGCGCAATGCATACCGGCGCGCTCGACGGCGCGACATGAGGCGATGTTGCCCGGCGCCACCGTCGCCACGATGCGTGGCAGGCCATGCCGTGAAAATCCGTGCGCGAGCAGCGCCGGTATCAACTCACCGGCCAGTCCCTGCCGCCACCAGTGTGGTTGAAAGGCGTAGATGATTTCCGGATCGGCGCGCCGCGCGGCAGACACGATCCCGCCATAGCCGGCCATTTCGTCCACGCCCCGCACATACACCGCCCAGGCGCCATAACCCTTGCCGGCATAATCGCGCAGCGACACGCGTATCCATTCCTCACAGCGTGCGAGATCGAGCGTGGTGCCGTCGCCCACCTGGCGCATGGTGCGCCGGTTGCCGCAGATCAGCTGCAGCGCAGGCGCATCGGCCAGACTGAACTCGCGGACAGTCAGGCGCGGTGTCTGCAGGATCACAGACAGTTTTCAGTCCGGCGGCAGATGCGGAATCACGTGCCTGGCAATCAGGCGGATCGCATCGGCCGGATCGTCATGCAGCCGGAAGCAGAGCTCGTCTACACCCGCCGCATGAAAGGCCAGCAATTCCGGCATGCGGTGCTCCAGCTCATCCGGCGTGCCGGTAATGGAAAAGTTATCCAGCAACTTGTTGACCAGCGACTCCGGCACTCCATCGATCACGCCATCGCGGCTCCGGTAGGCCTTGAAGAAGGCGCTCTTGTGCTTCTCCACGAATTCGCATTCTTCAGGCGACAGAAAGGATTCCAGATACCAGCGATCCAGCAGGCCGCGCAACAGCAGTTCACGGCGCGCCTCGGTCAGCGCCACCTGTTTGTCGGCTTTCACATGCCAGGCCCAGATATTGCTGATCCGGTAACCCTCCGTCGTACGCCCCTTGCCGACCAGCGCGGCATGCGTCTGACGCACCGTCTCTGCAACCCGTCCGCGCGGCATGTCGCTGTACATCACGCCATCGGCTGCCGGTGCCGTCGCACGCAGCATCTGTGGCTGGTTGGCTCCCGCATAGATCAGCGGCGGCATGCCGGGCGCATCTGCGCTACTGCCCGGCGCACCGAATTTCGGCCGATAACCCCAGACTTTCCAGATCTCGCCGGGATAGCTGAGACTCTTGCCGGTGCAGCCGGCGTGTACCAGTTCGATCGCCTCACGAACGGCACGCACCCGCCGGGGCGTGTCGAAACCGAGCCGCGCCGGCCATTCACCACCACCACCGATCACCAGCCTTGCGCGTCCCGCACTCAGCTCATGCAGGGTCAGCACGGCGTTGGCCATCTTCACCGGGTGCATTTCCCAGGGACTGATGACACACACGCCCAGGCCGACCCGGCTGGTGGCAAGCGCTGCCGGCACCAGCGACATGAACGGATCGCGACAGGACACATAGTTCTGCAGCCACATGGTCTGAATACCGGAACGCTCGCAGAGCTGGGCCAGCTCCACGAGTTGTGCAGCGGTCTGGTCAGGTTCGAGCAGGACATCGACGCGCATGGGAGAGCTCCGGCCGGTGAGTTGATGAACAAACCATACACTGTACTGGCGGCCGGTCACCCGCCCTGATCTGCATCAGACTGCAGGGCGGCCAGCGACATTCGGCCGTTCGCTACTCGTGGCGGAGTGCCCGGATCGGGTCCATGCGTGCAGCGCGGATGGCCGGCCAGCTGGCAAAGATGAAATTCAGCAGCACGGCCATGCCCAGCGCGAGCAACGCATTGTCCAGATCGAAGACAAACGGCAGTTCCGCCCGGCTGGCAGCTACCCGCGAGGCGAGCCACCCGGCACCGAGACCGGAGCCGGCACCGATCATCGCCAGCACGCTGGCTTCGAAAGCGAACTGGAAAAACACATCCCGTCGCCTGGCACCGAGTGCGCGGCGTGTGCCGATCTCGCGCGTCCGGTCGCGCACGGCGATCCAGGCGATGGCAAGCACGCCAAGTCCGGACACCACCAGCCCGCTGAAGCCGATCCAGCGCACCAGAAAAGCCAGCCGGCTGGCTGCCGCCAGTTGCGTCTCGATCAGCTCCTGCTGGCTGCCGAGGGAAAAATCGTCCGGCCGGAATGGCGAGATCCGGTGACGAACCCGCAGCAGCGCAGTCACCTCGGCTGCGACGCGCGCCATGTCCCGTGCATCCCGTACCTCGAGCAGTATCGACCGGTAGTGGTCGACATTGAAAAGCCGGCGCATGGCCGTGGTCAGCGGTACATACACCTGCTGATCTTCATTGATGACATCAAGCCCCTGCCCGCGCTCGGCCAGCACGCCTGCGACTTCAAAGGGCACCCGATTGATGAACAGCCGCTCGCCAACCGGATTTTCTTCACCGTACAGATCCCGGGCCACCTGATGGCCCAGCAACACCAGCCGTGCCGAGCGGCGCACATCATCAGCACGAAAAAAATCGCCGCTGGCGAGTGCCCATGACTTGATGGCAAAAAAATCCGGTTCTACGCCGAGCACCGGCGCAACTTTCGACAGGTAGCCTGCCTTGAGGCGCAGGCCGGACGAGACCATCGCCGAGGAACGGGCGATGCCCTCCACCTCCCGATCCAGGCTCAGGTAATCGGCCTCGGTCAGCGTCGTCACGATGGTGCCGGTGCGGGCCCGGCCACCGACCGCGCGGCTCTGCCCGGCATTGATCACCAGCAGATTGGTACCGAGCTGCCGTATGCGGGTGAGTACCTGCTGCTTGCCGCCGGAGGCGTAATTGACCGACGTGACTGCGCCAGCCACGCCGAGCGCCGCACAGCAGATCACCAGCATGGAGCGCAAGCGGTAGCGCCAGATCTGGCGCAGTCCACCGCGCATCAGATGGCGCCATGTCATTCGCACGGCATGAGTATCCTCAGGAGCGCAGTGCCTCGACCGGATCGACATTCGCTGCCCGCCAGGCCGGCTGCAGCCCGAACACCAGGCCGATACCGACCGACAGCAGCACGGAGCCAGCAACCGCACTCCACATGATTGCCGGCGCAAGGTCGCTGAAGGCCGTGATGGCCAGCGTTATGCCGACACCGATCAGCACACCGACAATGCCGCCGAGCAGAGAAACAACTGCCGCTTCGATCAGGAACTGGACCAGGATGTCGCGCCGGCTGGCACCGACGGCACGCCGGATACCGATTTCCCGGCGTCGCTCAGAAACCGCGATGAGCATGAGACTCATGATGACCGTGCCACCGATCAGTGTGGCAATCACCGCCACGCCAACCAGCACCTTGGACAGCGTTGAACCGACCTCAGTGACCTGCGTCACCTGGGCCTCCGGACTGCTGACCCGGAAGTCATCTTCGGCCGGTGGAATGATGCCGTGCCGTTCGCGCAGCAGCGCGGTGATATCGGCAATCGCGCTTGCCGCCCGGTCCGGATCCCTGAGCTGCGCAATCACCGCCGTCAGGTAATCGCGATTGAACAGCCGCTTCGATGCCGTGGTCACCGGAATGAGAATGGTGTTGTCCATGCTCGCGCCGCCGGGACCCACGCCACGCGACGCAAGTATTCCCTGAACCTGAAACGGCACGTCGGCAATGCGCAAGGTCTGCCCGAGCGGGTTTTCGCCCGGGAACAGCCCGGTAACCACGTCCTGTCCGATCAGCGCAACCCGCGCCAGCGAGGCCACATCATCCGGCGTGATGCCGCGACCGGCGACCAGATCCTCGCCACGCACGTCGGTATAGTTGGCCGCCACACCGATCACCGATGGGCTGATGGCCTTGTCGCGATACTTCACATCGAGATCGATGGCGAACTGCATTGCAGATACCTGCCGCACCGCCGGGATCTCCGCAGCAATGGCCGTGGCATCGGAAAACTTCAGCACCGGCTCGACCGTGGCCAGCGACGGCATGCCGCGGGTACTGGCACCGCCCGGCTCGATGATCACCATGTCGAAGGTACCGAGCATGCGCTTGAAGCGACGCATGGTCTCCTGCTTCGTCGCCTCGCCCACCGATGCCAGCGCAGTCAGCGATGCGATGCCGACCGTCACTCCGAGCATCATCAGGCAACTGCGCAGCCGGTTGCGCGACAGACTGAGCAGTGCCAGTTTTGCGGTTTTTGTCAGGTTCATGGCGCTGCCTCAACCGCTGGCCGACACGGCTGCTGCCGGTGCGACTGCCGGCTGCAGCGGACGGTCCGAGGCGATCAGGCCGTCACGGATCAGCAGTTCGCGATGGGCATACGCGGCCACACCGTCATCGTGCGTCACCAGCACGATCGTGCGTCCCTCGCGATGCAGTTCGCTGAGCAGACGCATGATCGATTCACCCGCCGCCGAGTCGAGATTGCCAGTCGGCTCATCGGCCAGCAGCAGGGGCGCGTCGTTCATCAGCGCGCGCGCGATCGCTACCCGCTGCTGTTCGCCACCCGACAACTCGCTGACAAAATGGTTGGCGCGTTCAGCCAGTCCGACCCGCCTGAGAATGTCCAGCGCACGCTCGCGATCGACTCGCCCGCCGACATACAGCGCGGGAATTTCCACGTTCTCGACGGCGGTCGTGCGCGGCAGCAGGTTGAAGGACTGGAACACGAAGCCGATCTTGCGACAGCGGGTATACGAGCGCTGCTCGTCCGTGTAACCGGATACGTCTTCACCATCCAGACGATAGGTGCCCGCAGTTGGTGTATCCAGGCAGCCGATGATATTGAGCAGCGAGGACTTGCCCGAGCCGGACGCACCGCGCACGGTGACGAACTCACCGCGGCCTATGCCGAAAGACACCTCGCGCAGGGCAGGCACTGGCGTGCCATCGTCCCGCGTATAGATCCTGGAGATTCCCTGCATTTCAATCATTGGCGGTCTTCCTGGCGGTCTGCTGCAGCCACGGGCAGCGGCCCTGCCAGCACGCGATCTGCCGGTCCGACGCCCTGGATGATTTCGGTGAAGGCGGCATCCCGCGTGCCGGCCACCACCGGTTGACGCAGCAGCTCACCCTTGCGCTCCACAAACACGAAGCGCCCGGAGCTGTCGCGCTGAATCACGGCATTCGGCAACACCAGCGCTTCACGCTCGGCGGTACGGATGGAAACATTTGCCGTCATGTCCGGCCTCAGCATTTCGGCCGGTGAGTCGATGCGGATCATCACCTCGAAATTCACGACGCCGGAAATGATGGTGCCTTTGGGCGCAATCCGCGCCACATGGCCAGCAAACTCCTGCGCCGGCCAGGCTTCCACGGTAAATACCACCGGGTTGTCGACCACCACGTTGCCGATATCGGTCTCATCCACCATCGCGATCAGTTCCAGCGCACCGTCCTCGATGATGGTGGCGAAGGTTGGGGTA
>JBIJCV010000122.1:0-5574 GCA_044344525.1 Gammaproteobacteria bacterium
GCACCCGGCGGCCGGACCCAGTTGCGCTCCACCTTCTGCCGTATGAGGGCAACATACTCAGCCAGCGCGCCGGAATCAGCAGCGGCCAGCAACTCATCTTCTTCTGCCAGCTGGCGATCAAGTTCGGCCTGGGCATCGCGGCGACGTTTCTCGTCAGCCTGCCGGCGTTGCGCTTCGGTTTTTTCTGCTACTGCCTTGTCGGCAGCGGCTTTATCAACAGCCCGTTTCTCGGCGGCCTTCTGTTCTGCCACTTTGTTCTGTTCCGCCACTTTCTGATCCGCCAGCTTCTGTTCGGCGAGCTTCTTTTCAGCAAGCTTCTGCGCCTCGCGTTTTGTCTCCACAAGCTTCTGCTCGCTCAATTTGCGCTCGCGCTCCGCCTGCAATCTGGCTTCTGCGGCCTTCTCGATGGCCGGGTCTGGCCTGGGCGGCTCGACCGGGCGAGCTTCAGACGGTGCAGGTGGCGCGGGGGGTGGCCGGCGACGCATCTTGCGCACGGTATCCGGATCGATGAGCGTGGCCTTGATGCCGAGATTGGAGGGCATCGGCTTATGGGGAATCACGATCCCGCCGAGCAGGATGATCAGCAACAGGAGAACGTGAATGCCCAGTGACCAGGCGAAACTGCGTGGGTCACCTGGCGATGGTGAAAACCCAGCATTCCGCACGGCTCCCGCTCCGCTGTCCGGCATCAGCCACGCCGCCGCGACTTCGTCGGCGGCTCAGTCAGGAAACCGACATTCTTTGCACCGGCCTCCTTAAGCAGCACCATCGCTGCCACAACCTCACGGTACGCCACACGCTGATCTGCATTGACAAGCACCGGCGTCTGCGGACTGCGCCGCAGCACGGCCGACGCGAGTTCCACCACCCGCTCGCCATCGATCGGCTGATCCTCATCGTCACCGACGCTCAGGTACATCCGGCCCTCTGCATCAACAGACAGCACAAGCGGCTCCTGATCCTGCGTGCTGACGATCGGATCAGCCGCTGCTTCCGGCAGTTCCACATCAATACCCTGTGTCAGCAGTGGCGCCGTGACCATGAAAATGACCAGCAATACCAGCATGACGTCGATATAGGGCACGACGTTGATCTCACTCATCAGGCGGCGTTTACGCGTCTTGCGCATATCGCTTACCGGGACACCTGCGCCTGGCTGTGTGCGTGCCGCTGCAGCACGCTGAAGAATTCCTCGATAAAGCTGTCGTAACGCACCTCGAGGCGAGCCACCTTGTCGGCATAGCGGTTATAGGCAATGACCGCCGGGATTGCAGCAAACAGGCCGATGGCAGTAGCAACCAGCGCCTCGGCAATACCTGGCGCCACCACCGCCAGCGTCGCCGACTGGACATTACCAAGGCCACGGAAAGAATTCATGATGCCCCAGACCGTACCGAACAGGCCGACATAGGGGCTCGTCGAGCCGATGGTTGCCAGCGTGGAAAGACTCTCCTCGAGGCGATCCATCTCCCGCATCTGCGCCACATGCATCATCCGGCGCACGCCATCGAGCACATGGTCGGGAGACATGTTCTGCTGGGCTGTCAGGCGGCGAAATTCGCGGAAGCCCGCCTCGAACAACCCCGCCATATCAGCTGCTTCGGTCTTGCCACTGGTGATCTCCCGATAAATCGCATTCAGGTCGCCACCCGACCAGAAACTGCTCTCAAAGGCATTGGATCCGATCAATGCCTGATTAAGCAGCCGCCGCTTGCGAATGATGATCGTCCAGGAAACCACCGACGCAGCCAGCAGCAGGCCCATGACCAGCTGCACGACAACGCTCGCGTTGAGGACCATATCGGCGAAGGAGAGATTCTCGGACATCTGGATACTGCCTGTGCTCGTGTTCAGGATTGCTCATCGGGATCAAACAACCCGGGCGTAGCCTCGCTACCGCTCCGGGGCGGTTGCAGGCCAAAGTATTGCCAGGCGCGCCGCGTCGCCATGCGACCGCGGGCAGTCCGGCTCATGAAACCCTGCTGAATCAGGAAGGGTTCGATCACATCCTCGATCGTGCCGCGCTCCTCGCCGAGCGCGGCAGCCAGCGATTCGACACCGACCGGTCCGCCGTCGAAGCGTTCGATGATCAGCAGCAGGAAGCGCCTGTCGAGGAGGTCAAAGCCACCCGGATCCACATCCAGGAGGTCCATAGCCGAACGGGCGATGGCAGCATCGATACGTCCATCACCCTCGATCTCGGCGAAATCACGTACCCGACGCAGCAGGCGGTTGGCGATGCGCGGCGTACCGCGCGCCCTGCCTGCCAGCTGTGCCGCACCCTCGGCATCGATCGGCACGCCGAGGATAGCCGCCGAGCGCACGATGATGGCATGCAGCTCCTCGGGCGAATAGAACTCAAGACGCTGAACGATGCCGAAACGATCACGCAAGGGCGAGGTCAGCAGACCGGCCCGGGTCGTGGCACCGACCAGGGTGAACGGCGGCAGATCAAGCTTGATCGATCGCGCAGCCGGGCCCTCGCCGATCATGATATCAAGCTGGAAGTCTTCCATTGCCGGATACAGCACTTCCTCGACAACCGGACTCAGCCGGTGAATCTCGTCCACGAACAGCACATCACGCGGCTCCAGGTTCGTGAGCATCGCGGCAAGATCGCCTGGACGCTCGAGGACCGGCCCCGAGGTATGCCGGATGTTGACGCCCAGTTCGTTGGCAATGATATTGGCGAGGGTGGTCTTGCCCAGCCCCGGCGGACCGAAGATAAGCGTGTGATCGAGCGCATCGCCGCGCTTGCGCGCAGCGGAGATGAAGATATCGAGCTGGCGTTTGACGGCCGTCTGACCCACATAGTCGGTCAGACGCTGCGGCCGGATGGACCGCTCGAGTACATCCTCACCGGCACCGGCCAGGGTCGTCACAATGCGCTCGTCAGTACTCATGACCGGACCGCACCTCGCAGGATCACACGCAGCAGATCTTCGGTCGTCTGGCCCTCATCCGGTACACGATCGAGCATGCGCCGCGCTTCGGGCGCCTTGTAGCCAAGAGCCAGCAGCGCATCGAGGGCCTCGGTACGCGAATCGGCAGGCATTGCCGGTCGGCCGGAGCCGGCATCGCCGCCTGCCAGGCCCGGATGGCGAACCCGGTCGCGCATCTCGATGATCAGGCGCTCGGCAGTCTTGCGACCGACACCGGGCAGACGCATCAGTGCAGCCACGTCGTCGGTCTCCACACAGCGAATGAAGGCATCAACACTCAACCCCGACAGCACGCCGAGGGCAGTCTTGGCGCCTACTCCGCTGACCTTCAGCAGGTCCCGGAACAGGCGCCGCTCGACTTCCGTACTGAAACCGAACAGCGTGTGATGATCCTCACGGATCAACAGATGGGTACACAACTGCACGTTCTCACCGGTAGCCGGCAACCGGAAACACGTGGACATGGGTGCCTCGACTTCGTAACCGACGCCGCCCACGTCGATGAGCAGGAACGGCGGCTCCTTGTGCGCCAGCACACCGCGCAAAAACCCGATCATCGGCGCATTCCGGCAATCACGCGTCGCGCGCTGACCAGTCGCTCATTGAGCGGCTGCGTATGCGCGTGACACAGGGCAACGGCCAGCGCATCGGCGGCATCCGGCTCCAGCGCTTCACGATGATTGAGCAGTACCGCAACCATATGGCTGACCTGGGACTTCTCGGCATTCCCGGCGCCCACGATGGCCTGCTTCACCGCACGCGCTGCGTACTCGAATACTTCTGCACCGCAACCGAAAGTGGCACAGATCGCCGCTGCCCGCGCCTGCCCAAGCTTGAGCGCTGAATCCGCGTTCCGGTGCATGAATACCTGCTCAACGGCTACGGCACCGGGCTGATACTGCGAAACCAGCGCCTGTACATCGGAAAAAATTGTCTGCAGGCGCAACGGCAGTGCGACGGCTGGAATACGGATACTGCCACTGGCCACGTGCACAGACCGCCGTCCGTCGGAATCGATGATGCCAAACCCGGTTATCCGCGAGCCGGGGTCGATACCGAGAATGCGCGTAATACCGCTCACGCCTGGCTCCCGACATGCCAATGAAGATCCTGCACAGCGCAGGATGATAACTGAATTGCCGTGTCAGCCGGAGGAGCCGTAACGCTCAGTGATTGATGGCATGCAGGGCGCGACGATCGGCCGACAGTGCCGCCTCATGGATGGCTTCGGTGAGCGTCGGGTGGGCATGAATCGTACGCTGCAGATCTTCGGTACTGGCTTCGAACTCCATGGCAAGCACTGCTTCGCCGATCAGCTCACCGGCCATCGGCCCGATGATATGCACGCCCAGCACCCGGTCCGTGACGGTATCGGCCAGCACCTTGACGAGCCCGGCTGCCTGCTCCATGGCTCTGGCCCGACCGCTGGCGGCAAAATTGAAGGTTCCGACCTTGTAGGCCTGGCCGGCTTCCTTGAGCTGCTCTTCCGTCTGACCAACCCAGGCAATCTCGGGCGAGGTGTAGATCACGCTGGGAATTGCCGCATAGTTGACGTGCCCGTAACGACCGGCGATCAGATCTGCGACCATCACACCTTCTTCGGAGCCCTTGTGGGCCAGCATCGGCCCACGCACCAGATCGCCGACCGCCCAGATATTCGCGGCGGTCGTCCTGCACTCGGCATCCACAGCCACAAATCCGCGTTCAGCCAACTGCACTCCGGCCAGGGGATCCAGCAGCCCTTCCGTAGCCGGCCGTCGCCCCACTGCGACGATCAACCGGTCGACTTCCAGGGCATGCCGGCCACGTTCATCTTCGTAGGTCACCGTGACCCCGGCGTCGGTGCGCAGGGTTTCGATCACTTTGGCACCGAGCCGGATATCCAGACCCTGTTTCCTGAACTGCCGCTGCGCATCTTTGGCAATCTGCCCGTCCGCCATGAACAGGAAGCGATCCAGCGCTTCGATCACCGTCGTCTGTGCGCCCAGGCGCTGCCAGACGCTGCCAATCTCGAGGCCGATGACGCCGCCACCGATCACCCCGAGGCGGGCCGGTACGGCTGAAAACTCCAGGGCACCCCAGGAGTCCACGATTATTTCACCGTCGAAGCGTGCACAGGGCAGTTCGACCGGCACAGAACCCGCGGCCAGCACCACATGCTCGGCCTCCAGCCACTCAGGCTCGCCACTGTCCGGCGTAAAACGGATCTTGTTCGCCGGCAGCAGGTGACCGTGACCAGTCAGACGGGTGACGCCGTTGGCCTTGAAAAGCTCCTGTATACCGCCGGAGAACTGGCGAACGATCGCGGCTTTGCGTGCCTGCATCACCGCCAGATCCAGTTCGGGCTTGCTGACCTTGATACCGTGGCGGGCAAATTCGTTGCCGGCGCGGTGAAACAGCTCCGAGGATTCCAGCAACGCCTTCGACGGAATACAGCCCGCGTTCAGACAGGTACCGCCCAGCGCGTGCTTGCCGTCGCGGTTTTTCCAGGCATCAATACAGGCAACCCGCAAGCCGTTCTGGGCCGCGCGTATGGCGGTGACGTAACCGGCCGGCCCGCCACCGATGACTACCACGTCGTATTTGCTGCTCACCCTTGCACCCTGTTTCAGACACCCAGCAGCAGACGTGC
>JBIJCV010000123.1:0-5531 GCA_044344525.1 Gammaproteobacteria bacterium
CCCGATCGACGCCGTCAAGGGACTGATCGACTGCGGTAGGCACTTCGGCAAGCAGATACTCGGCATCGGCATCCTGCAAAGCCTGCTGCAGATCGGCGGCGGCTACCTTGCCGTCTATCGCCTCAGTGCCGAGGGTAGTGAGGCGCTCGATGAGAGTCGTAACTTCCTTGAAGGTGGTCTTGAGAAAGCGGATGTTGTCACCGATGTACTGCGTCGGGGTATTGATCTCGTGCGCGATGCCGGCAGCGAGCTGGCCGACGGCTTCGAGCTTCTGCGCACGCAGTAGCTGCGCTTCCAGGCTGCGCTGTTCAGATATGTTGCGCCTGACCACGACAAAGGCGGTGACCGCACCGCTGTCGTTGCGGATCGGCGAGACGCTCAAATCCTCAGTCAGCACTGTGCCGCAGTGGTTGATGCTCTGCAATTCTCCCCGCCACGATTCACCGCGCAGGGTGGCTGCAATCATGGCGTGCAACTGCGGGTTTTCATTGCCGGTGCCGGTGCGCAGGGCCTCGGGGCGCTTGCCCTTGAGGTCAGCCAGCCGGACCCCGTGCTGCCTCTCGTAGGCCGGGTTCAGGTAGACGATCTCCCTGCTGACGCTGAGAATCTCGATGCACTCATCAGCCGATTCGATGGCAGCGGCCAGGTATTGCAGGCGTTCCGCTGTGGCACGCAGCAGGGTTACGTCCTCCATGGTGGCAACATAGGACTGGATTTGTCCGTCTGCATCACAGATGGGCGCAATGGTTACCTGATCATGCAGCACCGAACCATCACCGCGCGTGCTGATCAGCACGCCGCTCCAGTGCTTGCCTGTCTCCAGAACGGCCCACAGTTGCTGATAGAACTCCGGTGTATTGCAGCCCCGCTGTGGCAGATTGCCGATGACTGCGTTGCGTGACAAACCGTGTTGGCGCTCGTACTGGCGGTTGACGTAACGAATGACCTTGTCGCGATCCATGATGGCCACACCGGTGGCTGCGTTCTCCACCGCCAGTGCGAGTTGCTGCATCTCGCTCTGTGCTGTGAGTTGCTCGCGACAGAGCGCGTCAAAAGCACGTGCCAGTTCGCCGATTTCGTCATCGCGTTGCGTGGGTAGCGTCGTGGCGACACCCTGCCCACGCAGGTACCGAATGCTGGCCGTCACCTGCTGGAGCGGGAGCACCAGAGATCTGCTGGCCATGACATAGAGCACGAGTCCCATCAGCAGGAGGGCGAGACCAAAGCCCAGAATATGCAGGGGTGTGGGCAGGGCATGGGTGAGGATGACGGAATACGGCACGGCCAGCATGAAGCGCAGGCCGGCGGTTTCGTGCGGGTTGAGGGGCACGATCGAGCTTGCCAATACCAGTGATACGCCGGCGGCGTTGTCGAGTTGTGTCAGTGCGGTGCCTTCGATCTGGGCCGAGGCATCGATCTGCGGGAACTCATCTGTCAATCGCCAGGGCGTGCGTGCCTGCCAGAGGGTGCGCGTGCGATCGGTGTGTGAAAGGAACTCACCACCGGCATTGGTGATGAAATACAGTGTGCCGGGATCGAGCAGTGTCTTGTCGTTTGCAGGAGTCTTGAGGATATCCCTCAGTGCGATCACGTCGACCGTAATCACCAGGCTGGCGTCTGGCGTGCCACCCGGTGTCAGCACCAGGGGTGCGATCGCGCGGAAGGCCGGTCGGCCACCGGTACCTGTCGCGTCGATATCGGAGATCCAGACCTGGTCTGTGGCAAGGCCGAGCGCCCGTGCCGCGTCATGCTGATCCTGCTGGCGAGCGGCGCGCGTGGCAGCAACTTCCACGATCCTGCCATCAACCCACTGCAGGGCCAATAGCGTGCTGCCGTCGTTCGCAAGCAGGCGGATATCAGCGTAGGCAGTCTTGGAAAGCAGCGTGGCGCGCAAGTCGCTGCTGAGCGCGTCATGCCATTGGGAGGCTGATTGGGCGGAGTCTGGATCCAGACGACCGCTGCCCAAGGCACGCAGCAGACCTGCTGGTTCGGGCTGCTTCACGACCAACAGTGCATCAGCGCGCAGTACCTGCAGAAAAGTGTCGAACTGCATGGCCGCAAACCGCGATTTGTTGCCCAGCAATTCCTTCTGCTGGTCAACGAGTTGCATGGACAGCGTCTGGTACATGATGCTGCCGAGCAGGAGCGTGGTCGCCAGCACCGCAGCGGAGATCGCCAGCAGCACGCGTCCGGCGATACCGGTGGGCAGGATCAGGCGGAATTTGCTGTTGTCAGACATACATCATGTAGCCTGCGTGTCATCACTGATGTCGGCCGCCATATCCGGCACTTCCAGCGGCAGGCGGATGATGAAGGTGGTGCCTTTGCCGGGTGCGGACTCGACCTTGATGGTGCCGCCGTGCTTGACGACGATGACGTTGTGGGTGATGGCGAGTCCCTGACCGGTGCCCTTGCCGACCGCCTTGGTGGTGAAGAAGGGGTCGAAGATGCGCGCGGCGGTCTCTGGCGTCATGCCACAGCCGGTGTCGCTGATGCGGATCTCGGCACAGTCACCGACCTTGCGGGTACTGAGCGTGATGGTGCCCCGGCCATTGCCGCCATCGCCGACCACATCGCCGATGGCATGCGCCGCGTTGACGATCATGTTGAGGATCACCTGGTTGAAGTCACCGGGCATGACCGGCACGGCGGGCAGATCGGGATCGAAGTCGGTCTTGAGTTCAGCGACATACTTCCACTCGTTGGAAGCGACGGTGGCGGTGCTGGCCATGGCGCGATTGATGTCCAGCGGCGTGCGGTCGGTGGCCGGATGGGAGAAGTCTTTCATGGCGCGCACGATGCCGGCGACACGACTGACACCATCGAGGGACTGGTCCACAGCCCTCGGAATCTCGGCGAGCAGGTAGTCGGCATCGGCAGCCTTGAGCGCCTTGCTGATGTCGGCTGGAAGGATCTGGTGTTCCACCGTCATGTCCTCGAGGCTCTTGAGATGTTCGATGAGGGTGGAGAGATCCGCGAACGAGTCCTTGAGGAAGCGGATGTTGTCGCTGACGAACTGGATCGGCGTGTTGATCTCGTGAGCGATACCGGCGGCGAGCTGGCCGACGGCCTCGAGCTTCTGGCCACGCAGCAGTTGCTGCTCCATGGCCAGTTTGTCGGCGATATCCCGCCAGAAAGACACGTAATGTGTGGCGTGGTTCTGCTCGTCACTCAGCGTGGTGATGACCACATCTTCGCTGAGCTGTCGGCCATCGGCGAGTTTGGTGATCAGCTGACCGCTCCAGTTCTTTTGTTCAGATCTGCGCAGCGCCTGATCCGGTGGACCCTGCGGGATATTTTTCTGCAGGCTGTACAGGTTCTTGCCGAGCATGTCGGCGCGTGGCCTGTCCATGCGCTTTTCCCAGGCCTGGTTGGCGTAGCTGATGGCAGACGAAGCATCGGTGATGCAAATCGCATCATTGGCGTGTTCGACTGCTGCGCTCAGCAGTCGCAGTTCGGCCTCGGCTGCGCGTTTTTCAGTCAGGTCGCGGACGATGACGCTGAAGTACATGCCACGACTGGTGTTCAGGCCGCTCGCCACGACTTCCACCGCAAACTTCCGGCCATCCTTGTGCTGGCCGGCTTCGTCATATTCGCGTACCCGTGGCGCCAGTCCACCCGGCTTGTTGAGGGCTGCGTGCATGGCCTCGGTGCTGTTTGCCGCATGGTGCTCGGCGGCGACGAGCAGCGTGACCGGCTGGCCACGGGCCTCGGCCAGCGTATAACCGAACATGTGTTCGGCGGCGGGATTCATGGTCTGGATCAATCCGGTGCTGTCAGCCGTGATGTGTGCATCAAGCATGCTGTTGATGACCGCCCGGCTGCGTTCTTCGCTTTCTTCCATGGCAACGATTGCGCCGGACAGGCGTGCGTCCACCATGCTGCCAATCCACAGCATGCCGACGATCACGGAGACCAGGATGACGATGATCGGCAGTGCATCCGGACTCATGACCGTCGCGTATTCACCCAGTGCCTGGTTGCTGAAGTAGAAGGTCTGGCCCCTTGCCGAGAAATGATTGCCAATGGTGCTGAAGGTCACCAGCGCCGCGCCCAGCAATTTGCGCAGCATGGAAGTGGTCGCCAGGCCGGCCAGGCCGAAATAGGCATAAAGGCCGACTATCGTGCCCGCATAGCCGATCACCATCGAGACCAGCAGCGTGCTGACGCTGATGGATATGGTGGCCGCGATGCCCAGCGACAGCAGTACGGTGTAGTGCATGCACGTCAGTCCGATCGAGCACAGCACTGCCGAGAGATGCAGCCGCCACGCGACCACCTTGGCTACGCCGACCAGATGAATCATGGCGGCAAAGAACAGGATGCCGGGCAGAGGTGCCAGCAGCACACCCAGGGTGTCGAGTCTGGCCGGGACTGGCAGGGTCATGCCGAAGGTCGCGCTGTAGAGCATGGCGCAGATGCCGATGGCCATGGATGAGGCACCGGCGAAGATCCACGAACGGCGCGTTTCGGCCGTGCGTGCGGCGGCCACGCGTTCCATGGTCGGCAACAGGCACAGCGCCGCCAGCATGCCGATGGCGGTAGCCAGCCAGCCGATCGAGTCTTCATAGACGGGCACCGCTTCAATGCCTGGTGCGATGCCAAAGGTGATGAGCTGACTGATTTGCATTGACCGGTACTTTCCCTCGTGCCGGTGGCCCGGCCGGCGCACATGCAGCGCCAGCCAATACCCACCGGGATATCTCTCGGATCGCCTTCAAGTATCGGCAACGGCTGGTATTAAGTTATGCGCGAGTTCACAGATCAGGAGACGGGTTTCCCGCCAGGACTGGCGGAATGAGAAACAGGGCCTGTGGCGGCCCTGTGTGCAGGCCCCGGGAACGGGCCTGTGTGCGTGTCAGGCATCAGACGACGTAGTCGTCGAAGTCCTCGATGGCTTCGCGCAGCAGGCGCTTTTCACGCGCCTGTTCGATCTTGCGGGCGGCCTCCAGATGGAAGCCGAGCCGGACGGTAGCGCCGGCCGGACCGCTGCTGAATTCGCTGCCGGTGTCTTCGGCCTCGGCGGCTTCCTCCGGGTTTTCCCAGTTCAATCCGGGTGATTCTGCTTCACGCTTGCTCATCTTGCAGGGTCCTGTCTCAGGGCTGCCGGCCCATTTCGGGGCGAACAATATTTCAAATCCTGTTGAAGTCAAGAGAGCATCGGGTTTGCCGGTCGGGTTTGTCCTGTCAGCGCTTCAGACGCATCGCAACCGGGATGAAAATCGCCAGGGCCAGCAGGCAGCAGGCGATGGCCAGGGTATTGGCGGGTCCATAACCGGCACCGGGGGTCAGCATCGGCGCGGCGATCACCGGGCCGAGGAAGAAGCCGCCGATCTGGGCGGTGGGAATCAGCAGGCTGACCCGACCGGTGGTGTCGCTCAGCGCGATGGTGCCCATGATGTAGGGCCCGTTGAGGTTCCAGAACATCTGGAACACCGCAGCGGTGAGCAGGAACTGCAGGAAGCTCATTTCGCCCTGCAACAGGAAGATCATCACCACCTGCACCAGCAACGCGACGGTGACCGGGATGA
>JBIJCV010000125.1:0-5468 GCA_044344525.1 Gammaproteobacteria bacterium
AGTCGGTTCCGGCCGGCAGCGCCACCAGCCCGCCATGACCCGAGCTGATGCCGCGTCCTGCGAGTTCCCGGTAATCCATCCGCACATCCAGTTCGCCGGGTAACAGAATGCTGCCCATCGGACCACCGAGCACAATTCCGGCAAGCGGCGCTCCATCCCGCCCCCCGCCCCCGTGCGTTTCCACCAGTTCCCGAAGCGACAGCCCGAACTCGGCTTCGACAATGCCGGGTTTGGCAAAACCCTGACTGAAGCAAAATGCCTTGGTGCCTGGCGAATCCGGGGTACCGAACTTGCGAAAGGCTGCAGCGCCCCGTTCCACGATCCACGGAATGTTGACCAGCGTCTCGATATTGTTGACGACAGTTGGTTGCCCATACAGACCCTTTACAGCGGGGTATGGTGGGCGTACGCGAACTTCACCCCGTCCGCCTTCGATGGCATTGAGCAACGCGGTTTCTTCACCACAGACATAGCTGCCATGACCGGCAACGACGCGCACCTCAAAACTGAATGTGGAACCACAGATTTCCGTACCCAGCAAGCCTGCCGCACGCGCTGCAGCGATCGCAGCTGCCATCTTTGCCTGTGCGGCCGGGTATTCAGAGCGGATGTAGACCAGTCCTTCCGCTGCGCCGATTGCCCAGGCACACAGTGCCATGCCTTCTAGTATCGCGTGGGGATCATGTTCGAGCAGAACACGGTCGATGAATGAACCCGGATCACCTTCGTCGCCATTGGCGATCACGTAGCGCGTGCTGCCCGGCGCTTGCGCTGCAGAGCGCCACTTGCGCCCGGTGGGAAAACCGGCGCCGCCCCGCCCTTGCTCACCGGACTCTTCGACAGCAGCCAGCACCTCGCCCGGAGCCTGCATCAGCGCTTTGGCAAGTGTCCGGTACACGCCCGCTTCCCGTGCACGCTCCAGAGCAGAAAAGTCGCCCCTGCCGATGCGGGCCGTAACGATCGCTTCTCGCGCGATCTGCCGGATCGATAATGGCCCGCTGCCGGCTGTCAGGACGATCTGACCATCGGGGCGCAGCTGAGCTGGCGACCGGTCACAGTAGCCCAGACATTGAACCGCCCGGGCGGGGTGATCCGAACCGGCTGCATCCGGGCAATGGGCACCGGCCAGGTGACAGGCCAGACCCATGCACACCCGGACGGCTTGCGGATCTGCGCCCAGATCGGCATAAAAGCTCCGCACCCCGCGCTGCATGGCCAGTGAGTTGATCGCCTTGCTGTCCATCCCCGATCGCACCCCTGTGGCAGACTACGCACGCATATAGTATCCCGTGCGAAACTCGCGCCTGCCATGCGCCAGTAATGGAAAGGTCTGATCTCAGGCCCAGGCAGCCGCCTGCGGACATCTGAACCACAGGTCGACGCCCCCGGTGAATTCAGGGAAACTGCACACATGGCAATACATGAAATACTCAAGATGGGTGATCCGCGCCTGCTCCGGATCGCACAGCCCGTTGTCCAGTTCAATACACCGGTTCTCAATGAACTGATCCATGACATGTTCGAGACCATGGCTGCTGCCGAAGGAGTTGGTCTTGCCGCTCCGCAAATCGGTGTGGACCTCGCGGTAGTGATCATGGGCTTCGACAGCAACGACCGTTATCCGGATGCGCCTGCGGTACCGGAAACGATCCTCATCAACCCCGTCATCGAAGTGCTGGGGCCGGAGGAAGAAGAGGACTGGGAAGGCTGCCTGTCAGTACCCGGCATGAACGGCGTGGTCCCGAGATTCTCCCGCATCCGCTACCGGGGTTTTGACGCACAGGGCGAGACCATTGATCGCATCGCAGAGGGCTTTCACGCCCGCGTCGTACAGCACGAGTGCGATCACCTGATCGGCAAGCTGTACCCGATGCGGATCCGTGATTTCAGCCGCTTCGGGTACAGTTCGTCCCTCTTTCCGGATCCAGCCACGCAACCGCGGGACTGATCCGCCACAGCGGGCAACTCAGCCGAGCTTTGGCAAATGCGCCAGGGACTCCCTGATTGCTTCTGCGGGATAGTCGTAGTCGCGCAGTTCGCCGGCAAAGTACCGGTCGTAGGAACTCATGTCGAAGTGCCCGTGACCGGACAGGTTCAGCAGCAGTGCCTGCGACTGTCCGGTTTCTGCGCAGCGCCGCGCTTCACGAATTGTGGCAGCAATGGCATGCGTCGATTCGGGTGCCGGCACGATGCCTTCGGTGCGTGCAAAGAGCAGACCGGCTTCAAATGTTTCCAGCTGGGGAATGGCCACGGCTTCGACGAGTCCCGCATCGACCAGTTGACTGACCAGCGGCGAAGCACCGTGATACCGCAACCCTCCGGCGTGGATACCCGGCGGTACGAAGTCGTGACCTAACGTGTGCATTTTCAACAGCGGCGTCAGACCAGTGGCATCGCCAAAGTCATAGGTATAGATACCTTTGGTCAGTGTCGGGCAGGAAGTAGGCTCTACGGCGACCAGGCGGACCTCTCGCCCTGCCGCCTTGTCGGCAAAGAACGGGAAGGCAATGCCGGCGAAATTCGAACCACCGCCACAACAGCCAAACACGGCATCCGGGTAGTCGTCGGCCAGCGCCATCTGCTTGCGAGCCTCCAGGCCGATAACCGTCTGGTGAAGCATCACGTGGTTGAGAACCGAGCCCAGCGCATAGTTGGTATCGGAGCGCCCGATGGCCTCCTCGACTGCCTCGGAGATGGCGATACCCAGCGAGCCCGGCGTATCGGGATTCCGCTGCAATATCTGCCGTCCTGCCGCGGTCAGGTTGGTCGGGCTGGCAAAGACCTCGGCACCCCAGGTTTGCATCATCGAACGGCGGTAGGGTTTCTGTTCATAGCTGACCCTGACCATATAGACACGGATCTCAAGGCCCAGCAGCTGGCCGGCCAATGCCAGCGAGCAGCCCCACTGGCCTGCTCCGGTTTCTGTCGCCAGGCGCCGAATGCCGGCGAGTTTGTTGTAATAAGCCTGTGGAATCGATGTGTTTGGCTTGTGCGAACCGGTAGGACTCACCGATTCATTTTTGTAATAGATACGCGCAGGGGTTTTCAGCGCCCGCTCCAGGCGGTGCGCCCGATAGAGCGGACTCGGGCGCCAGAGTTTGAGAATTTCCCGCACTTCCTCCGGAATGGCGATCCAGCGTTCAGCGCTGACCTCCTGCTCAATCAATCCGGGCGGGAAGATCGCCGCGAGGGCATCGAGAGTTGCCGGTTTACCATCCGCACCCAACGGCGGCGGCGGCGGGCTGGGCAGGTCGGCAACCACGTTATACCAGTGCGTCGGCAGCTCCGATTCCTGCAACAGAAACTTGGTCGTCATCATCTCACTCCGCATCAAGGGCGTTTTGTCCAGGGTGCAGCATATCAGGCCCATACCAGGCGGCTTGCGTGAAAACCCTTATATGGCTCGCCCCGCGACTAGGGCATTTTGTGCCGGTCCAGGATGGCGCCAGTCCGGATTGCGCGTCATGGCGACGCCAATCGCAGGGAGAAAGAAGATGCTGACACTCACGGCCCGCAGCAAGGTTGCTGAACTGCAAAACGGTCCGGCAGGACTGATGCGGACGCTTGTTTCTACGGGCATTTTCCGGGATGGCGATAACCCGGATGTGACCATCGGCGAGCTCTGCTGGAATTTCGGCTTCAATCCCGGAATCCTGCTCATGATGCTGCAGTCGGCGAATGTCGCCGAAGACGTTCCGCCGATCGATATCGCGCCGTTCCAGGCGATGACGCTGCTCGATCTGGTCGAGCATATCGAAGACGTCCATCACAACTATCTGCGCAGGAATCTGCCCGTACTGACGGGTCTGACCAGTCAGGTTGCTGCCGCCCATGTCGGCGATGAGCGACTCGCGGCCCTGAATACCGAAATGCAACACATTGCCGTTGAGCTGGAATCTCATCTGGCCCACGAGGAAGAAGCCCTGTTCGCGATGGTTCGTGATCTTGCCATCCGCGCTGCGGTCAAACCCACACGTTGTGGCGATGCAGTCGGCGGTCCGATTGCCTGCATGGAGACCGAGCACGAGGCGGCAGCGAAAACCCTGAAAAAGATGCGCGAACTCACCAACAACTATACGGCGCCGGCCGGTGCTGACGAAACATGGCGGCAGATGCTGGCAGGAATCGCATATTTCGATCAGGACATGCAGGAGCACATGTACAAGGAGAACAAAGTGCTGTTTCCCCGTGCACTGGATGCACAGCGGGGAGGGAGCGCAGGAACTGCCGCGACAGCCAAGCAGTCCGGTGGGTGTGCATGACGTGACTTGACGTGGAAGTGAACCGACCTGATCTAGATCAGGGTTTTTCCGGATCAGCTAAGCCATAAATGATCCAAGTTTTGCTGAGATTCTCAACAGGAGTAAGTGGCGTGTATATTAATTTCTGGTACCCGATTATCCGCAGTGAAGACCTCGGTGAAGGCAAGCCCGAGAAGGTCAAGGTGCTTGGTTGCAATCTCGTCGCGTTCCGTGACGACGAAGGCAAAGCCCATGTATTGAGCGACACCTGTACCCACCGTGGTGCATCGCTCGGTGGTGGCTGGTCACTGGCCGGCAAGCCGCGCATCGTCAACAACTGTATCGTCTGCCCCTACCATGGCTGGGAATTCGGTGGCGACGGCGAGTGCAAAAACATTCCGTCGATCGGTTACGGCACCAAGCCGCCCCCGCGTGCCAAGGTTGACTCCTATCCCGTGCAGGAAAAGTACGGCATCGTGTTTGCCTTCCTCGGTGATGAACCCGAAGCGACACGTCCGCCGCTGCTCAACATCGAGGAATACGGCCAGCCGGGCTGGCGTGCCAACCAGGTACTGGTACTCGAGGTCGACTACTACTTCGAGCGCTCCATCGAGAACGGCCTGGATCCGGCGCACAACGAGTTCGTTCATCCGACCCACGGTCACTCGGCCATCAATCGTGACACCTACAAGGTACGCCCCTACGAGACCGAAGATCACCGTCAGGGCTGGGGCTTCTGGTTCATGCACGAGTTCGACTCCCCTCCGCTGCCGCAGTCTGACCACATCACTGCAGGCGGACAGGCGACGCCGTGGGGCAACACGAAGACCACCAGCAGCAACATCTTTGCCGGTGGCGGTACTTTTGGTCCGAACATCATGCCGACCTACATCACCATCACTGAAGACAAGATGTTCCGGCAGTACTTCTTCGAGCAACCGGTAGATGAGAACAAGACCAAGATCTTCTTCCTGAACATGCGGAACTTCCTGCTTGAGCCGGAGAAAGATGGTCCAATCCATGCGCGCAACAAGGTCATCGCTGGCCAGGACATCACGCTGCTGGTCGACCTGGAGCCCAGACTGACGCCGATGAACAACATCAAGGAAGTGCTGATGCCGGCCGACAAGGCCATCGTCGCCTACCGCGAGTGGTTGGCCAAGTTTGACGAAAAAGGATGGCGTATCGACTGGAATACCTTCAAGGTCCGCCATGGCAAGGACTTGA
>JBIJCV010000126.1:0-5421 GCA_044344525.1 Gammaproteobacteria bacterium
CGTTCAGTACATAGGGCTGACTGGCATTGATGAAGCTCATCGTCGCAATGCCGAAAAACGATGCGAAGAACAGCGTCAGCACATGACGCAGCTCCACCCCCGGCTGCATCCGCAGCGGGCCAATCCTGGTTTCCCTCATGCAGAGATCATCGCACGGCCATGAGCAGCATCACGACCACAGCCCGGTCAGCCCGGTGATATGGCGACGATCACAGCGTATCCTCTGGCCGATGCAAGCCACGGCAATACTCAGGCAACTGGAACGACTCCGTCTGGAGTTTTCGCCAGCGACGGCGGCCGAAAAACACCGGCTGATCGGCATCCTCCGCAATGCACGACTGCCGTCTGCGTCCGCCGTCCGACGCCTGCACGAGATTCTGTGCTGGATACGCGCATATCCGGACGATGCCCGCGTGCTCGATGCGGCAAGTGTGACGATCAGGAACTTCGCAGCACGCAAGGATTTGCACCGCTGCCGCGAGCAACTCGCTGACAGCGGCATTGCCGGCACGGCCATTCACTACCACTTCTTCTGGCCGATGGCCCGCTGGCTCAGTTCGCGCTGGCCGGCACTCCTGCATTTCGACCGCAACTGTGGCGAAGGCGAGGACTGGTTGCGTACCGCGTGGCCCGTGGTACTGCCCGCACTGCATGCGGAAGCGGCGAAACGCTCTGAACAGTCGCCGTTCAGCATTCTCGACACACTGCGCGGCGAGACGACCGATGCCAGCTTCTTCGTGCAGGGCATCGATCACACAGCGGGGGATACGCTCGCACGCGAAAGTCTGCACGATGCAATCCAGCCGGCCTATGTGCTGAAAGCAGACAAGGATTCACCATCGCGTACGCTTGCTCACTGGTCAGGCGCGAACATTTCTTTCGTTGCGGCACCCCTGGCACACGGACGCCCCAATCTGCGCAAGCAGTTGCTGCGACCACCGCAATCCCTTGCCAGTCCCGCACCGCGCGACGCCGCTGCGCTGCTGGATCTCGCCCGCGAAGCGATGGTCACCCGCGGCCGCGACCTGGACACTTTCGCCTGGGGCAATCCGCAGGATGTACATCTGGCCGACGATGGCAACGGCCTGGCCTTCGCCTTTATCGGTGCAGCTCCGGAGCGCCGTCTGCCGCTGGCTGCCACCTACGGCTTTCTGATACTGCGCAACGGCGTGCCGATCGGTTACGGGCAAGTGGATGCGCTGCTCGGCGGTGCCGAGATCGCCTTCAACACCTTCGATACCTTTCGCGGCGCTGAATCCGCGTTTATCTTCGCGCGACTGCTCGCTGCCACACGCGCCCTCCTCGGGGCCGACGCCTTCTCGCTGGAGCCATACCAGCTCGGGCATCACAACAAGGAAGGCATCGCCTCGGGTGCCTGGTGGTTCTATTTCAAGCTCGGCTTCCGGCCGCATGCTCCGGTGCAGAAGCGCATCGTCGTCCGCGAGCTTGCACACATGGAGCGCAACCCAGGACATCGATCGAGCGCAGCCACACTCACCAGGCTTGCCTGTGCGCACCTGTACTGGGAACCTTTCCGCAGCCGGCGCGCGTGGCTGCCGCGCATACCCGGCATTGGACTCCGGCTGCCGGTGTTGTCGGACAGCAGTGCCGGACAGACCGTGCGGCAGCGGCTTGGATTGCGGTCGCTCAAGGGATGGAGCCATGCGGAAATACTCGGTCTGTACCGCCTCGCACCGCTACTCGCTGCGCTGCAGGGGATCGAGTCGTGGACACCGGCCGTGAAGAAATCGGCGATTGCCGTGCTGCGCACCAAAGGTGGCCGGCACGAGTGTGAGTTCGTGCGCCGGCTTGATGCGCACGCAGAATTGAGTGCGGCGCTCACGAAGTTTCTGGCCACGCAGCGCTGACCGGCAGCCATTCGCCGCCGCCCTGCCGCGTGTCGCCAGTGATGCATCCCGTCTAGAATAGGCGGCGTCTGCTGCTCCCCAGCCCCAATTCCGGATACCCAAGCAAGCCATGCAAGCCGCCCGCGATCTGTTCAGCTACAAGAAATACTGGGCCAGCCGCCTGACGCCGGCGCCGGTATTGCCGATGTCACGCGCCGAGATGGACGAACTCGGCTGGGACGAGTGCGACATCATCATCGTCACCGGCGATGCCTACGTCGATCATCCGAGCTTCGGCATGGCCGTGGTCGGCCGTCTGCTCGAAGCACAGGGCTTTCGCGTCGGCATCATTTCGCAGCCCGACTGGAGTTCACCGGAAGCCTTCCAGGCGCTCGGCACGCCACGCCTGTTTTTCGGCGTGACCGCCGGCAACATGGACTCGATGGTCAACCGCTTCACGGCTGACCGGCGCATCCGCTCCAACGATGCCTACACCCCGAATGGTGAAGCCGGGAAACGCCCGGACCATTCCGTGATCGTCTACGCACAGCGCGTGCGTGAAGCCTGCAAGGGTGTACCCATTGTGATCGGCGGCATCGAGGCCAGCCTGCGACGGGTCGCGCATTTCGATTACTGGTCGGATACCGTGCGCCGTTCGATTCTGTTCGACAGCAAGGCAGACCTGCTCGTTTATGGCAACGGCGAACGCCAGATCGTCGAGATCGCGCAACGCCTTGCAGGCGGCGAAAAAATCACCGAACTCACCGACATCCGCGGCACTGGCTACGCCTGCAGTCAGGTACCCGAAGGCTGGACAGAAATCGACTCAAGCAGCGTCGATGACGCACCACACGGCAGCGCACTGAAGGTCGACCGTTCAACAAGTGTGGTACGCCTGCCGGCCTATGAGAGCGTGCATGCCGACCCGGTGCTGTATGCGCATGCCTCACGGGTACTGCATCTGGAGACCAACCCCGGCAATGCGCGGGCGCTGATTCAGCAGCATGGTGACCGGCAGCTCTGGCTGAACCCGCCGCCGATTCCACTCACCACTGCAGAGTTCGACCGCGTCTACGAACTGCCCTACACGCGCTTTCCGCATCCGGCCTACGGCGAGGCGAAGATCCCGTCGTGGGAGATGATCCGCTTTTCGATCATCATCCAGCGCGGCTGTTTCGGTGGCTGCACCTTCTGCTCGATCACCGAACACGAAGGTCGCATCATCCAGAACCGCTCGGAGGATTCGGTGATCCGCGAAATCGAATCGATCCGCGACACTACACCCGGCTTTACCGGCGTGATCTCGGATCTGGGCGGGCCGACTGCCAACATGTACCGGCTGGCCTGCAAGAGTCGCGAGATCGAGGCTGCCTGCCGGCGCCCGTCCTGCGTTTTTCCTGCCGTGTGCCCGAACATGGGCACCGATCACTCGCAGCTGATCAGCCTGTACCGCCGGGCGAGAAGCCTGCCGGGCGTAAAGAAAGTGCTGATCGCCTCAGGCGTCCGCTATGACCTCGCCGTCGAGTCACCGGAGTATGTGAAGGAACTGGTCACCCATCATGTGGGCGGCTACCTGAAGATCGCCCCGGAGCATACCGAAGCCGGCCCCCTCGCGAAGATGATGAAGCCCGGCATCGGCACCTACCATCGCTTCAAGGAACTTTTCGAGAAGTACTCTGAAGCGGCTGGAAAGAAACAGTTTTTGATCCCCTACTTCATCTCGGCGCATCCCGGCACCACCGATCAGGACATGCTCAACCTCGCGCTCTGGCTGAAGAGCAACAAGCTGCGACTCGATCAGGTGCAGAATTTCCTGCCCACACCGATGTCGACGGCCACGGCGATGTATCACACCGGCAGGAATCCATTGCGACGGGTAACGCGCAGCAGTGAGCCGGTCTTCGTTCCCAAGGGCATCAAGAACCGGCGGCTGCACAAGGCCTTCCTGCGCTATCACGATGCCGAGAACTGGCCGATGCTGCGCGAGGCATTGCAGCGGATGGGCCGTGCGGATCTGATCGGCAATGGTCAGCGTCACCTGGTACCGAACTGGCAACCGGCCGGCACCGGCAACCGGCCTGCCCAGGGCGGCACAAAGCCGGCCCCGGCCAGGGGCATGCGCCGGCCCCTCACCAAGCGGACACAGGGAAGCTGATCGCGGCGCCCCGGCGACGGGGTGCAGAAATATCCGTATTTTGAAAAATCGCGGGCGACGTGTGCCACCGGACGCGCTAGGCTGCGCCTGAAGTGGCCGGAGAAGCCGCATGACTTCCATTGCAGAAATCGCGCCGGCACGCAGTGCCGACATACAGACTATTGCCGAGATGTCGCGGCGCCTGGTCGAAGTCGGCCTGCCGTGGACCTGGACACCCGAACGGGTGATGCGGCATTACAGACATCCGGAATCGCTGGTGATCACGGCCCGCGCCACCGGCTGTGGCGCGTCATCGCTGGTCGGCTTTGCGATCATGCATTTCGGTGACGACATCGCGCACCTGAATCTGCTGGCCGTCGCCTCCAGCCATCAGCGCCTCGGACTCGGACGCCAGCTGCTCGGCTGGCTGGAACACACGGCCGTCACCGCAGGCACCTTCACCATCTGCCTGGAGGTGCGCGCACGCAATCCGGTCGCGCTGCTGTTCTATCGCCGGCTCGGATTCATTGAAACCGGCCGGGTGCCCCGCTACTACAGCGGCCGCGAAGATGCCCTGCGCCTGATGCGCGACCTCCGCCACCCGTCGTTGTAGGAGCGGCTTCAGCCGCGATCCCCGTCTGGTAGGAGCGGCTTCAGCCGCGATATTTTTGTTGCAGGAAGATCCTGCCTGAAGCCGCTCCTACGGCTAGAAGACATACTCCAGCGAGATGGTGGTGTAGGTGTCGGTCTTGTCGAAGGCACGCGGCGGCAGCAGCGAGGTGTCGATCTCCACATCCGAGTTGTGCTTCCAGGTATAGCCGAGCACCAGACTGAGATTGCCGATGACGCCGGCCTTCAGCTCGCTGACGCTTTCGCTATAGGTGTTGTCTGAACCCGAGAGCACGGCCAGCTTCTGCACGAAGGCGGCGTTCTCGCTGATCTGCCAGGTATAGAGACCGCGCAGCAGACCGATGGCCTCATTCTGGTCATCGCCGCTGACCAGCTTGGCCTGTTTGGCACCGACACCCAGCTCCAGATCCAGCTTGTGAGCCTCGCTGCGCAGGATGCGCCAGCCCAGACCGGCAGCTTCGTAGAGCTGATGGTCATAGGCACTGAAGCGGTCCTTGTACCAGTCCAGCGAACCGAAGCCATACCAGGCAGGGGTGAGATCGTACTGCGACTTGAGGCCGGCCCAGTAGGCCTCAGCTGTGGTGTCAGACGGTGAATCACGATCCGCAGCACTGCTGGTCAGGATGGCCGTGCCACCGAGCATGTGGTGCCAGCGATCCTGGTCATAGCGACCCTCACCCTTGAAGTTGGCCGCCGAGCTGTCGGAGTTGCCGCTGGTCTTGGCATAACCACCGGCGACCTTGGCAGACCAGGGCCCCTCATCTGCAGCCTTGTCGGCCGGAGCAATGCCTGCCGAAGCCATCTTGGTAT
>JBIJCV010000128.1:0-5384 GCA_044344525.1 Gammaproteobacteria bacterium
GCACGCGCATGGCGAAACCGTCCAGCTTGCCGTTCAACTCCGGCAGAACCAGGCCGACGGCTGCCGCAGCGCCGGTCTTGGTCGGAATCATCGACATGGTCGCCGAACGCGCGCGACGCAGATCCTCGTGATAAACGTCGGTGAGTACCTGGTCATTCGTATAGGCATGAATGGTGGTCATCAGGCCATTCACCAGACCGATCTGGTCATGCAGTGGCTTGACCAGCGGCGCCAGACAGTTGGTCGTGCAGGAAGCATTGGAAATGACCGTATGCGCGGCCTTCAGCGACTTGTGATTGACGCCATACACGATGGTCGCATCCACATCCTTGCCGCCAGGTGCCGAAATCACGACTTTTTTGGCGCCGCCCTGCAGGTGCGCGCCGGCTTTTTCCTTGCTGGTAAAAAGACCGGTGCACTCGAGCACCACATCAACACCGAGTTCGCCCCAGGGCAGTTCCGCCGGATTGCGCTTCGCCAGCACGCGGATCTTGTCGCCGTTGACCAGCATGTAATCGCCTTCGACGGCGACGGTACCCGGAAACTTGCCGTGTGCCGTATCGTATTTGGTCAGGTGTGCATTGGTCTTCGCGTCACCCAGATCGTTGATCGCGACGATGGAAATTTCACCGGTGCGCTTGGCCTCATACAGCGCACGAAGCACATTGCGGCCAATCCGGCCATAACCATTGATGGCAACTTTGACAGTCATCAGACGCACTCCTCAAAAATATCAGGTAGCCAGCAGTTCCAGCGCAAGCTGCGCGACATGCTCCGGCGTAAAGCCGAAATGGCGAAACAGTTCCGGCGCCGGTGCCGACTTGCCAAAAGTGTCCAGACCGCAGACCCGGCCGGCTGTGCCCACCCAGCGATACCAGCCATCGGTGACGCCAGCCTCGACAGCTACACGCCTGCTCACCGCCCCAGGCAGCACCGACTCACGGTAAGCAGCATCCTGCGCAGCAAACACGGTGGTCGAAGGCATGGATACAACCCGTACCCCATGTCCCTTCGCAGCGAGCAGGTCAGCGGCTGCAATGGCGAGTGCAACTTCAGAGCCGGTCGCGATCAGGATCAGATCGGTGCTGGCAGCATCGCGCAGTACATAGCCACCACGACGAATGGCCGCAACCTGTGCCGTCGATCTTGGCTGTGCCGGCAATGCCTGACGGGTCAGCACGAGGCTCGTCGGACCCGTGTCCCGCTCGATGGCATCCTGCCATGCAACAGCAGTTTCAACCGCATCGCAGGGCCGCCACACGCACATGTTCGGAATCAGGCGCAGGCTGGCAGTGTGCTCGACGGGCTGATGGGTGGGACCGTCCTCACCCAGGCCGATGGAATCGTGCGTGAATACATGAATGACGCGTATTTCCATCAACGCGGCCATGCGCAGCGCATTGCGCGAGTAATCCGCGAAGGTCAGGAAGGTTCCGCCAAACGGGATCAATCCGCCATGCAGGGCGATGCCGTTCATTGCGGCAGCCATGCCGAATTCACGCACACCCCAGGAGATGTAGTTGCCGGCAACATGACCTGGCTTGATCGTCACGGCGCTCTTGACGCGGGTGAGGTTCGAGCCAGTCAGATCGGCGGAACCGCCGAGGAATTCGGGCAGCGCCGGCGCGAAGGCATTGAGTGCATCTTCCGACGATTTGCGCGTGGCCTTGGCGACCGTCTCACCGGCAATCTTCTCTATCGCTGCCGCGGCATGCGCGGGCCATCCGGCGGGCAGTTCACCCACCATCCGCCGGGTGAACTCGGTGGCCAGCTGCGGGTGCTCGCGGCCATAGGCGGTGAACAGATCCCGCCATTCCTGCTCAAGTCGTGCGCCCGTCTGCCGCGCATCCCATGCCGCACTGACTGACGCTGGAATCTCGAATGGCGGCGAATCCCAACCCAGACTGCGGCGGGCTGCCGCGATCTCTTCCGCGCCCAGCGCTTCGCCGTGCACCTTTTCGGTACCCTGCCGGTTTGGCGCACCGAAACCGATGATGGTCTTGCAGCAGATCAGCGATGGCCGACCCGTCTCGGCGCGCGCGGCCTGGATGGCCGCACGAATCGCTACTGGATCATGCCCATCCACGCTGCGCATCACCTGCCAGCCGTAGGCCTCGAAGCGCGCCGGGGTATCGTCGCCGAACCAGGCCTGCACATGACCATCAATGGAGATGCCGTTGTCATCGTAGAGACAGATCAGCTTGCCCAGACCCAGTGTGCCGGCCAGCGAGCAGGCCTCATGGGAAATCCCCTCCATGAGACAGCCATCGCCGAGGAATACATAAGTGTGGTGATCAACCACCGGATAGCCGGGCCGATTGAACTCGGCAGCCAGCAATTGCTCCGCCAGCGCCAGACCTACCGCATTGGCAACACCCTGCCCGAGCGGACCGGTGGTGGTTTCGATACCCAGATGCAGATCCCGTTCCGGGTGACCTGCGGTATGCGACCCCATCTGACGGAAGTGCCGCAGGTCATCGATCGACAGCGCATAACCGGTGAGATGCAGCACAGCGTAGAGCAGCATCGAGCCATGGCCATTGGACAGAACGAAACGATCCCGATCCGGCCAGGCGGGATTGCCCGGGTTGTGCTGCAGGAAATCATTCCAGAGGACTTCAGCGATGTCGGCCATGCCCATCGGCATGCCGGGATGGCCTGACCTGGCCTGCTCGACTGCATCCATGGCAAGCGCACGAACCGCATTGGCGAGATGGCGGCGTTCTGCAGCTGAGCGAATTGTCTGGACTGTGGCTGTCATCGCACCCACAAAAAAGAGGGGAATGGTGGCCTGTACAACAAGGCCCGGAGAGCGGCGCGCATTGTCGCGTAACACTGCCGCAGCCGCAACCCGGAGTCGTGTCGGCCGACGGCTATGCCTATAATCAGCGCCCCGAACAATCACCAGCGGAAGGCCAGATGACCACTCGCAAGCTGTTTACCTCCGAATCTGTCGCCGAGGGACATCCGGACAAGATGGCGGACCAGATCTCGGATGCCATCCTCGACGCGATCCTGGCCCAGGAGCCCGAGTCCCGGGTTGCCTGCGAGACACTGATCAAGACCGGCTTCGTGCTGGTCTCGGGCGAAATCACCACCAACGCGTGGGTCGATCTGGAAGCGCTGGTCCGGCAGGTCGTCTGCGACATCGGCTACGACCATTCCGACAAGGGCTTCGACGGCAATTCCTGCGGGGTTCTCAACGCCATCGGCAAGCAGTCCTCGGATATCTCGCAGGGCATTCGCAGGGGCAGATCGAAGCGCGACCTGCGCAAACAGGGCGCCGGCGACCAGGGCATGATGTTCGGCTATGCCGCCAACGAGACTGACGTACTGATGCCGCTGCCGATCACGCTGGCGCACAGGCTGGTCAAGCGCCAGTCGGATGTACGCAAGAAGGGCAAGCTGCCCTGGCTCCGCCCGGACGCCAAGAGTCAGGTCACCGTCGTTTACGAGGATGACCGGCCGGTCGGTCTCGACGCCGTGGTGCTCTCGACCCAGCACGCACCGGGCATCAAACAGAAGGCGCTGCGCGAGGCGGTGATCGAGGAAATCCTCAAGCCGGTCATCGGCCGGAAGTGGTTTGCCTCGCTCCGGCAGGACAAGATCCACATCAACCCGACTGGCAGCTTCGTGATCGGCGGACCGATGGGCGACTGCGGACTCACCGGGCGCAAGATCATCGTCGACACCTACGGTGGCATGGCCCGCCATGGCGGTGGCGCCTTCTCGGGCAAGGATCCGACCAAGGTCGATCGCTCGGCGGCCTATGCCGCCCGCTACGTCGCCAAGAATATCGTTGCGGCCGGTCTGGCTGAACGCTGCGAGGTGCAGGTGTCTTATGCGATCGGCGTGGCCGAACCCACCTCGGTCAGCATCGAGACCTTCGGCACCGGCAAGATCGAGGGCGACCGCCTGACACGTATCGTACGCAAGCATTTCGACCTGACGCCGTACGGCATCCGCGAGATGCTGGACCTGCATCGTCCGATTTACAGACCCACTGCGACCTACGGCCATTTTGGCCGGCAGGAAGCCAATTTCAGCTGGGAACGAACCGACAAGGCTGACGCCCTGAACCGCGAAATGAGCCGCACAGTGCGCGCCAGATCGTAAGCGCGAAGCGCCAGCCCTTCACACCATCAAGCACCCCCGAGGATTCCGCGATGAACACAACCGCCAGCAAAGCACGCACCGGCAGCACGCAGGGCGACTACAAGATCGCCGACATGACGCAGGCCGCCTGGGGCCGCAAGGAAATCGCGATTGCTGAAACCGAAATGCCGGGCCTGATGGCGGTCCGGGAGGAGTTCGGCAAGGCCCAGCCGCTGAAGGGTGCACGGATCGTTGGCTGCCTGCACATGACGATCCAGACTGCGGTACTGATCGAGACCCTGGTCAAACTCGGTGCCGAAGTGCGCTGGTCCTCCTGCAATATTTTTTCCACGCAGGACCATGCCGCTGCCGCCATCGCCGCAGTCGGCATCCCGGTCTTTGCCTGGAAAGGCGAAACCGAAGAGGAATACTGGTGGTGCGTCGAGCAGAGCATCGTCGGTGCGGATGGCTGGCGGCCGAACATGATTCTCGATGATGGTGGCGACCTGACCGCAATCCTGCACGACAAGTATCCGGACCTGATGCGCGATGTGCGCGGCATTTCCGAAGAAACCACCACCGGCGTCGGCCGGCTGTATGAAATGGCCAGCAACGGCAAGCTGATGTGCCCGGCCATCAACGTCAACGACTCGGTCACCAAGTCCAAGTTCGATAACCTCTACGGCTGCCGCGAGTCGCTGGTCGACGGCATCAAGCGCGCCACGGATGTGATGATCGCCGGCAAGATCGCCATGATCGCCGGCTACGGCGATGTGGGCAAAGGCTGCGCGCAGTCACTGCGCGGTCTGGGCGCAACCGTGTGGATCTCTGAAATCGACCCGATCAACGCCCTGCAGGCGGCCATGGAAGGCTACCGTGTCGTGACCATGGATTACGCCTGCGACAAGGCCAACATATTCGTCACCGCCACCGGCAATTTCGGCGTCATCACTTCGGACCACATGGCGAAGATGAAGTCGCAGTCCATCGTGTGCAACATCGGCCACTTCGACAGCGAGATCGATGTGGCCGGGTTGCGCGAACTGCAGTGGGAGAACATCAAGCCGCAGGTCGACCACGTCATCTTCCCGGACGGCAAGCGGATCATCCTGCTCGCCGAGGGCCGACTGGTGAACCTGGGTTGCGCGACCGGTCACCCGAGCTTCGTGATGAGCAACAGCTTCACGAACCAGGTCATGGCGCAAATCGAGCTCTACACGAACACGAAGACCTACGACAAGGCGGTCTACGTGTTGCCCAAGCACCTCGACGAGAAGGTCGCGCGCTTG